>CAZUKT010000025.1:0-9921 GCA_964620975.1 uncultured Rubrivivax sp.
CACGCCGTGCACCTTGGCGCGCGCAACGATGTGTTCAATGGCCTGCTGTGCCTTGGTATCGACATCGTCAAACACCGGCCTGCAGCCGAGTGACAGCGACAGATCCGACGGCCCGATGTAGATGGCGTCCAGGCCTTCCACCGACAGGATGCTGTCCAGGTTGTCCAGCGCCTGCGCGGTTTCGATCATCGCAAAGGTGACGATGGTCTTGTTGGCGTGCTCGGGGTAGTCGGCCCCGCCGTACAGGCTGGCGCGCACGGGCCCGAAGCTGCGTGTGCCTTGCGGTGCGTAGTGCGTGTAGTGCACCAGCTTTTGCGCTTCTTCTCGCGTGTTGATCATGGGGCAGATGACGCCGTAGGCACCGGCGTCCAGCACCTTCATCAGGATGCCCGGCTCCAGCCACGGCACCCGCACCACGGGCACGGTGGGCGTGGTGCTGATGGCCTGCAGCATGGGCACCAGCGCGGCGTAGTCGATGACGCCGTGTTGCAGGTCAATGGTGAGGCAATCCCAGCCCTGGTGGGCCATGACTTCGGCACTGAAGCTGTTGGGGATGGCCAGCCAGCCGTTGACGGCGGCCTGGTCCTCGGCCCAGAGTTGGCGCAGCTTGTTGGGTCTCATGGGTTTAGCTCCTGTGTGCGAGTCTGCACCGGGCCCGCCAGCACAGGCTCAAGCTCTGCGGCAAAGCTGGGTGAGCTTTTCCCAAGGGGCGGGACTTGTTGCCCAGCGCGCCGGGACGCTGGCGTTTTGGGGGCCAGGGGGGCGCCACGGACGAGGCCTTCAGCACAGGTCTGCCATGGCGGCGCTGGCAATGACCGCGCCCTGGTGTTGCACCACGCGGGCGGCCAGGCGGTTGCCGGCCGCTGCCGCGGCAGCACCGGGTGCACCCGAAAGGCGTGCGGCCAGGTAGGCGCCGGCAAATGAATCGCCTGCTGCCGTGGTGTCCACCACCTGCACGACACGTTCGGTGGGCACCTCGTACACCTGTCCGTCGGCGCCGCGCACCAGCGTGGGCATGGCGCCGCGCTTGACCACCACCTCGGGCGTGGCCAGCGCCAGGGTGTGTTGGAGTTGTGTCGTGGCGTCGGGCTCGCCCCACAGCGCCTGCTCGTCGTCCAGCGTCATCAAGGCCAGCGTGGCCGCAGCCGTGGCGGCGGCGAAGGCGTTGCGTGCCGCTTGCACGTGGGCCCACAGGCGGGGCCGGTAGTTGTTGTCAAAGGCCACCACACCACCATGCGCCCGCACGCGCGCCGCCACCGCCAGCAAACGCTGCTGCGCTGCTGCAGGCAAGATGGCCAGGCTGATGCCGCTGAAGTACAGCGCGCCCAGGCTGCCTGCCTGCTGTTCCAGCGGCGTGCTGCCGGCCGGGGCGTCAAAGTAGGCACGCGCGGCGGCCTGGTCGCGCCAGTAGCTGAAGTGGCGTTCGCCGCGTTCGTCCACCTCGATCATGTAAAGGCCGGGCAGGCGGCCGGCCAGCCGCCGCACCAGCGTCGTGCCCACACCTTCGGCCTGCCAGCGCTGCAGCATGCCACTGCTCAGCGGATCGTCACCCAGGGCGGTGGCGTAGTCCACCTGCAGGCCGTGTGGGCGGCCGCAGCGGGCCAGGTAGACGGCGGTGTTGAGCGTGTCGCCACCGTAGGTCTGGCGCATGCTGCCAAAGGCCTGGCCCTGCAGTTCCAGCATGCATTCACCAAAAGACACCACCCGCAGCGCTTGCGCGGTCTTGGCCACCATGGAATCCCCTATCAGCTTGCGCCACAACGATTCGATAGTCTAGAAGCCTGCCATGAACCCGCCCTTTCGTTGCCTCTTGCTTACCGGTGCCGCCGGCACCTTGGGCCGCCAACTGGCGAGCGGCCTGCTGCCGCTGACGCAGCGGCTGCGTGTGTCTGACCTGCCCACGCCACTGGCCCAGGCCGCGTTGCCCGCACCCGCCGAGGCCGTGCCCTGCGATCTGGCCGATGCAGCCGGTGTGATGGCCTTGCTGCAGGGCGTGTATGCCGTGGTGCACCTGGGAGGTGTGGCGGTGGAAGGGCCTTGGGAGCCCATCCTGCAGGCCAATGTGCGCGGCCTGCATCACCTGTACGAAGCGGCGCGCCGCCAGGGCGTGAAACGCGTGGTGTTCGCCAGCAGCAACCACGTCACCGGCTGCTACCCGCAAGCGCAGACCATCAGCCCGCTGGACCCGCCCCGGCCCGACGGCAACTACGGCCTGAGCAAGATGTTTGGCGAAGGCATTGCCAGCCTGTACTGGCACCGCCACGGCATCGAGACCGTGTGCCTGCGCATCGGCACCGCCTTGCCCAGCCCGCCAGACCGCCGTGCGCTGGCCACCTGGCTGAGCCTGCCCGACCTGCTGCGCCTGGTCACGGCCGCGCTCACGCAGCCCGGCGTGGGTTTCCTGGTGGCCTACGGCATCTCGGCCAACACACGCCGCTTTTATGACTCGGACGAAGCCTGGCAGCGTCTGGGCTACGTGCCGCAGGACAACGCCGAGGCTTACGCCGAGCAGGTGCAACACCTGTTGCAGCCCGAGGGCCCGCAGCGCAGCTGCCAGGGCGGCAGTTTCATGGGCGTCGGCCCGTTTGACGAATGACCCCTGCATCCTGGCTTGGCCGGTTCAAGCCATTTTCAAGTGAGATGCTCGCAGCATGCAAGCCACCAACACCTTCACCCCCAGCCGCCGCCTGCCCGACCCGCGTTTTTGCATCCTGGATGAACGCGCACTGGCGCTGCGCCTGTTGTCGGGCACGGTCGAGTGCCTGGCCACGGGCTTTTATTGGGCCGAAGGGCCGGTATGGTTTGGCGACGGACGCTACCTGCTGTTCAGCGACATCCCCAACAACCGCATCCTGCGCTGGGACGAAACCACCGGTATCACCAGTGATTTCCGAAAACCTTCGCAGCACGCCAACGGCCTGGCACGCGACCGCCAGGGCCGCCTGCTGACTTGCGAACACGGCTCGCGCAGCGTCACGCGCACCGAATACGACGGCCGCATCACCGTGCTGGCCAGCCACTACCAGGGCAAGCGGCTGAACTCACCCAATGACATCGTCTGCGCCAGCGACGGCAGCATCTGGTTCACCGACCCGCCCTTCGGCATTTCAGGCTGGTGGGAAGGTGAACCCGCTGCGCCTGAACTGCCACACGGTGTGTACCGCCTGGACCCCGCCCGTGGTGAACTGGCCTGTGTGCTTTCTGACCTGCAAGGCAGCAACGGCCTGGCCTTCAGCCCCGACGAGCGTGTGCTCTACGTGGTGGAAAGCCGTGCCACGCCGCACCGCCTGATCTGGGCCTACGAGGTGGCCGGTGCCACGCTGGCCAACAAACGTGTGTTTGTTGACGCCAACGGGCCGGGCGCCTACGACGGCATCGCGGTGGACGTGCAAGGCAACGTGTGGTGCGGCTTTGGCAGCGGGGGCCAGGCCGGCGCCGACCTCGAGGCGCTGGACGGCGTGCGCGTCTACAACGCGGCTGGCGACACGCTGGCCCACATTCACCTGCCCGAGCGCTGCGCCAACCTTTGTTTTGGGGGTGCCCACCGCAACAGGCTCTTCATGGCCAGCAGCCATTCGCTGTATGCGCTGTACGTCAACACACGCGGCGCTGTGTAGGGTGGTGGCGCGCGCCAGCGCCTTGCCGGCAGCGTGCAGGTTGCGGGTGCGGCTGGCCGGGTGCGGCTAAAGCGCAGGCACTTTGCCCTGGCCAGGCGCTCGGGCCACGCGGCTGGGGTGCAAAGCCCGATCAAGTTCTGTGTGGCGCGGCCGAAATTGCTCAAGTCCGGCAGACTTTCAGGCCGGTTGCGGTGCGGCCGCATCTGGCCGCAAAGTCAAAGCCACGGAAGCCAAACATGCAGATTGCCCAGTCCCACCGCGCCAACCAGGCCGCCTGGTCCACCCCGCTGCCGGCTGGCATGGACAGCCCGCAGACACTGGTGCTGGCCTTTGGCGCACGGGCCCTGATCGACGACCCGCTGCCGCTGCAGGAGTTGGCTGCGGCCTTTCCCCAGGCCACGCTGCTGGGCTGCTCCAGCGCTGGCGAAATCAACGCCCGGCAGGTGGGGGACGATGGTCTTTCGGTGCTCATTGCACGCTTTGCGCACACGCGGCTGCAGCGTGCCCGCACCACCATTGCCGACCGCAATGACTCTTACGCTGCGGGCGCCCGCCTGGCCGCGCAGTTGCCCGCTGCGGGCTTGCGTGCCGTGTTCATGTTGTCCGACGGGCTGGCGGTCAACGGCACGGCCTTGTTGCGGGGCCTGGGTGCGGTGCTGCCCGCCGACGTGGCCGTGAGCGGCGGCATGGCCGGCGACGGCAGCCTGTTCAAGCGCACCTGGGTCTGGGACGGGCAGGCACCGCAAGAAGCCTGTGTGGTGGCCGTCGGCCTGTACGGGCCTGCGCTGCGCGTCAACCACGGCTGCAGTGGCGGTTGGCTCGACTTTGGCCCCGAACGTGTCATTACCCGCTCCGACGGCAATGTGCTGTATGAACTGGACGGCCAACCTGCACTGGCCTTGTACAAACACTACCTGGGCGACCTGGCCCAGCAACTGCCGGGCAGTGCGCTGCTGTTTCCGCTGTCGGTGCGTGCAGTGCATGGGGCGGCGCCGGTGGTACGGACCATCCTGGCCATCGACGAAGCTGCGCAGTCCATGACCTTTGCCGGTGACGTGCCCGAAGGTGCCGTGGCGCAGTTGATGCGCACACGCGTAGACCGCCTGGTGGCCAGCGCCGACGAAGCCGCCGGCCAGGCCATGCAGGGGCTGGGTGAGGGTGGCAACAGCCCTGGCCCGGTGCTGGCGGTTTCGGTCAGTTGCATAGGCCGCCGGCTGGTGATGGGTGGCCGCACCGACGAAGAACTGGACGCCGTCATGGACCGCCTGCCGCCCGGGTCCATGCACGCCGGTTTTTATTCCTACGGCGAAATCGCGCCCGGGCAAGCCTGCACCGGCTCGTTCCTGCACAACCAGACCATGACGCTGACGGTGTTTGCCGAGTCGGCAGATTGATGGCGTGACTGGCGCCATCCGGCCGCAAGCAACTGCACCCCGTCAAACCGCCCAGTCCCGCCCAGCCATGCCCGACAAGCCACACCCCTTGCTGTTGCGACAGTTGCTCAAGCTGGGCATTGGCGCAGGTGCGTCGCCGGATGCGCTGCCGGATGCGTTGCCAGACGCGGCGACCTTTGCGGCCCTGTTGACACGGATCAGCGCGGTCTACGACGACGTGGACCAGGAGCGCTACCTGCTTGAACGCTCGCAGGCCATCTCCAGCCAGGAAATGGCCACGCTCAACCAGGCGCTCAAGGCCAGCCAGGCGCACCTGGCCAGCCTGCTGTCGCTGTCCACCGACTGGGTCTGGGAGCAAGACGGGCACGGCCGCTTCCGGCACGTTTCTGAGACCCTGCTTGAGCGCACCGGCCTGGACCAGGCGGTACTGCTGGGCCAGCCCTGCACCGAGGACGGCTTGCTTCGGGTGCCGGTGGCCGACCTGCAGCGGCTGCGGGCCTTGCAGGCCGCACAGCGGCCGTTTCATGACATCAACTTTGAAGTCACCTCGCCGGCCGGCCGCCAGTGGCACATGAGCATCAGTGGCGAGCCCTTGTTTGTGCAAGGCCACTTCACGGGCTACCGTGGCGTGGGCCGCGACGTGACGGCGGCGGTAGAGGCAGACCGCGCCTCGCAGCAGCATGCGCGCGAGGCCCTGGAATCGCAGCTGAACTTCAGCTCGCGCCTGCTTGAAGTCAACCCCACGCCGATGTTCGTGAAAGACGTGCGCGGCCGCTTCGTCACCGTCAACCCGGCGTGGCTCGAACTCACCGGGCTGGCGCTGGCCGCCGTGGTGGGCCGCAACTCCAGCGAGCTCTTTGGCGAGCAGGGCCCCATGCACACCGAGCACGACGACCGGCTGTTGCAGTCAGAAGACCGCGTGCGTTATGAAAACCGGCTGGAGATGCCCGGCCATCCGCCGCGCGACACCGTGGTCACCAAGGTGCGTTTTACGCAGGCCGACGGCAGCCCGGCGGGCATCATCGGCAGCATCGTGGACGTGACCGAATTCCGCGAGGCCGAGCGTGCCACGCGCGAGGCGCGTGACGCCGCTGAAAGCGCCAACCTGACCAAGTCGGAATTCATCGCCAACATCAGCCACGAACTGCGCACGCCGCTGCAGTCGATCATTGGCTATTCAGAGCTTGGCGCGGCACGTGCAGCCAACCAGCCGCGCTGGCAGGAGATGTTCAAGGACATCCACGCTGGGGGGCAGCGCATGCTGACGCTGGTCAACGGGCTGCTGGACCTTTCCAAGGCCGGCGACATGTCAGCCACCCTGCTTGTGCAGCCGCACGACCTGGCGATGCTGGTGGACGAGGTGGCGCGCGAAATGTGGCCCATTGCCAGCCAGCGCGGCGTGCACATCGAGCTGCACCATGAACACCGGCCGCTGGTGGCGGTGTTTGACGACTTCCGCATCCAGCAGGTGGTGCGCAATGTGCTCGCCAACGCACTGCGCTTCGGGCCGCCGGGCAGTTGCGTGCAGATAAACACCGGGCCTGACGCACTGCGGCCTGGTGGCGCACAAATCACCGTGCGCGACCACGGCCCGGGCGTGCCGCCGGGCGAGCTTGAATCGATCTTTGACCCCTTTGTGCAGTCAAGCCGCACGCGCGACGGTGCCGGCGGTACTGGCCTGGGGCTGACCATCTGCCGCAAGATCATGACGCTGCATGGCGGCAGCATCACCGCAGCCAACGTCGACGTGGCCGAAGGTGTTGGGCGCGCTGAAGGCGCAGCCACAGGTGGCGGTGCGTTGATGTGCATCCGGCTGCCGGCCGCGCCCTGAGCGGCAAAGCGGCAGAGCGGGCCGGGCGGCCATCAGCGGATTGGCCGCCGGGCAAGGCCGGCTTCAGGCGTCAGGCGCCACCGCGTGGTGGGCCATCAATTCAAGCGCCTTGACCAGCGCCGAGTGGTCGAGCTGATCCCAGCCCTGTGCCGCACAGGTTTGCATCAGTTGCGCGGCCCCGGCCGTTTGCGGCAGCGCCACGCCCAGTGCCTTGGCGCCTTGCAACGCCAGGTTCAGGTCCTTTTGGTGCAAGCCGATGCGAAAGCCGGGATTGAAGGTGCGCTTGATCATGCGTTCACCGTGCACTTCAAGGATGCGGCTGGACGCAAAACCGCCCATCAGTGCCTGGCGCACCTTGGCCGGGTCGGCGCCGGCCTTGCTGGCAAACACCAGGGCCTCGCCCACGGCGGCAATGTTCAGCGCCACGATGATCTGGTTGGCCACCTTGGCGGTCTGTCCATCGCCGTTGCCGCCAACGAGCGTGATGTTCTTTCCCATCAGTTGCAGCAGCGGCAGCAGGCGTGCAAAGGCGGCCTCTGGCCCGCCCACCATGATGGTCAGTGACGCTGCCTTGGCGCCCACTTCACCGCCGCTCACGGGCGCGTCCAGGTAGTCGCAGCCCAGTGCGTTGATGCGCTCGGCAAACGTCTTGGTGGCCATCGGCGAGATGCTGCTCATGTCCACCACGGTCTTGCCGGCCGTCAGCCCCAGCGCCACACCGTGCTCGCCAAACAGCACCTTTTCCACGTCGGGCGTGTCGGGCACCATGGTGAAGATCACCTCGGCCTGGCGGGCCACGTCGGCCGCGTTGGCGCAGGCCACGGCACCGGCGTCCAGCAGCGCCTGCGGCAGCTTGCTGCGTGTGGTGACAAACAAGTCGTGCCCTGCAGCGCGCAGGTGCCCGGCCATGGGCGCGCCCATGATGCCCAAACCGATGAATCCCAGCTTCATTTGTGGTCCTTGTTGAATCAGGTGTAGGCCGGCAACTGCTGCCGTGCCTGGCCGAGCCAGCCCAGGCCGGCTTCGGTGGTGGTGGCGGGCTTGTATTCGCAGCCGATGAAGCCGGTGTAGCCGATGCGGTGCAGGTGGCTGAACACAAAGCTGTAGTTGATTTCGCCTGTGCCCGGCTCGTTGCGGCCGGGGTTGTCGGCCACCTGGATGTGGCCGATGCGTGCCAGGAACTTCGTCATCGTGTTGGCCAACTCGCCTTCGTAGCGCTGTGCATGGTAGATGTCGTACTGCACAAAGGCGTTGTCGGCGCCGGCCTCGTCCAGCACCGAAATGGCCAGCGCCGTGTGGTTGAGCCAGAAGCCCGGCACGTCGTAGGTGTTGATGGGCTCCAGCAGCAGCTTCAGGCCGGCTTTCTTCAACTCGGCGGCGGCGTAGCGCACGTTGTCGACCAGGGTCTGGCGCACCACGGCGGCGTCCACACCGGCCGGTGCCTTGCCGCTGAGGCAGTTGAGCTGCGGCACGCCCAGCACGGTGGCGTATTCAATGGCGCGTGCCACGCCGGCGCGGAATTCGGCCCCACGCGCCGGGTCGCAGGCAATGCCCCGGTCGCCCGCGGCCCAGTCACCTGCAGGCAGGTTGTGCAGCACCATCTTCTGCCCGTTGGCGGCCAGGCGTTCGGCAATGGCCGCTGCCGGCGCCTCATACGGAAACTGCAGTTCCACACTGGAAAAGCCGGCCCGGGCGGCGCGCTCAAAGCGGTCAAGCAAGGGCACTTCAGTGAAGAGCATGGACAGGTTGGCGGCAAAACGGGGCATGGGGTCTCCTGGGGGCGGGGTTCAGTGCGGCGGGGACTAAAAAGACCTGCGGCGTGGACGATTGTGTGGTGGCGATACGCCCACACGCAGTGGGGTTTGCTACGTGCGGGGCTGGTTGCCGGGGTGCGGCCGAACGCAAAATAGGGGCATGGAACTCCTGACCAACCCCCAGGCGTGGATCGCTTTTGCCACGCTCACCGCGCTAGAACTTGTTCTGGGCATCGACAACATCATCTTCATCTCCATCCTGGTGGACAAGCTGCCCAAGGAGAAACGCGAACTCGCGCGCAAGATCGGCCTCTTCATGGCCATGTTCATGCGCATCGGCCTGCTGCTGGTGCTGGCCTGGATCGTGGGCCTGGTGGCGCCCATGTTCACGGTGCTGGGGCAAGAGATTTCTGGGCGTGACCTGATCCTCATCCTGGGCGGCCTGTTCCTGATCTGGAAAAGCACGGGTGAAATCCACCAGTCGCTTGAAGGCGAAGGCGAACACGGCCCCAGCGCCGTGAAGGCCACCTTTTCTGCCGTCATCCTGCAAATCATGGTGGTGGACCTGGTGTTCAGCCTGGACTCCATCATCACGGCCGTGGGCATGGTGGACGACGTGAAGATCATGATCGCGGCGGTGGTGGCTTCGGTGGGTTTGATGATGCTGTTTGCCGGGCCCATCGGGCGCTTCGTGTCAGACCACCCCACCATCAAGATGCTGGCGTTGGCCTTCTTGGTGGTGGTGGGTGTGGTGCTGGTGGCCGAGGGCTTTGACCACCACGTGCCCAAGGGCTACGTGTACTTCGCCATGGCCTTCTCTTTGGGTGTGGAGCTTCTCAACATCCACCTGCGCAAGAAGGCCGGCAAAAAGGTCCAACTGAACCCGGCGCGCATCCCGGGCTCGGAATAGTCACTCCAGCAGCCCCGCCATCTCCAGCCCCTGCCGCCCTTCGGGGTAGCGGCAGTCGATGGCCTCGAACTCGTTGATCTTGTCGATCTCGGTGCCCATGGCGATGTTGGTGACCTTCTCCAGGATCACCTCCACCACCACCGGCACGCGGTACTTCTGCGCCAGGGCCCGGGCTTCGACCATGGCGTCGCGGATTTTCTCGGGGTCGGTCACACGCAGGCTCTTGCAGCCCAGGCCCTGCACCACGGCCTGGTGGTCCACGCCGTAGCTCTTCAGGCCTGCGTCTTCCACGTTCTGGTTTTCAAAAGCCAGTTGCACGCAGAAGTCCATGTCAAAACCACGCTGGCTTTGGCGGATCAGCCCCAGGTAGCTGTTGTTCACCAGCACCTGCACATAGGGCAGCCGGAACTGCGCA
>CAZUKT010000025.1:9931-19069 GCA_964620975.1 uncultured Rubrivivax sp.
CGCAGTTCGAGCCGATCGGGCTCCGCGTCGAGCAACTGCGCACCCACCGCCAGCTCTTCCATCAGGAACTGAAAGTCGTAGTCGCCTGACAAGCCCACCACGGTGCGCGTGGGGTCGGCCGCCACCACGCCCAGCGCGGCGGGAATGGTCCAGCCCAGCGGGCCGGCCTGGCCGCAGTTGATCCACTGGCGCGGGCCGTACACGTGCAAGAACTGCGCGCCGGCAATCTGGCTCAGCCCGATGGTGGTGACGTAGATGGTGTCGCGCGGAAAGACCGCGTTCATCTCTTCATACACACGCAGCGGCTTGATCGGTGTTTCGGTGTAGTGCGTTTTGCGGTGCATCAGGTTCTTGCGTTGTGCACAGCGCTGGGCCCAGTCGCTGTAGTCAGGCATGCGGTTGGCTGCCTTGCGTTCACGCGCCACCTGCACAAACAGTTCCAGTGCGGCCTTGGCGTCGCTGACGATGCCCAGGTCGGGGTTGAAGACCCGGCCGATCTGCGTGGGTTCGATGTCCACGTGAACGAACTTCAGGCCGGCCCGGTACACCTCGGCGCTGCCCGTGTGGCGGTTGGCCCAGCGGTTGCCGATGCCCAGCACAAAGTCGCTGGCCAGCATGGTGGCGTTGCCATAGCGGTGGCTGGTCTGCAGGCCACACATGCCGGCCATCAGCGGGTGGTCGTCAGGGATGGCGCCCCAGCCCATGAGCGTGGGGATCACGGGCACGCCGGTCAGCTCGGCCAGTTGCACCAGCAGTTCGCAGGCATCGGCGTTGATGATGCCGCCACCGGCCACGATGAGCGGCTTGTCGGCGGCGGCCAGCATGTCCAGTGCCTTTTCAACCTGCTTGCGCGTGGCGGCGGGCTTGTACACGGGCAGTGGCTCGTAGGTGTCGATGTCGAATTCGATTTCGGCCATCTGCACGTCAAAGGGCAGGTCGATCAGCACCGGGCCAGGGCGGCCGCTGCGCATCAGGTGAAAGGCCTGCTGAAAGGCCCGTGGCACCAGCGCCGGCTCGCGCACGGTGACGCTCCACTTGGTGACGGGCTTGCTGATGGATTCAATGTCCACCGCCTGGAAGTCTTCCTTGTACAGCCGTGCGCGCGGTGCCTGGCCGGTGATGCACAGGATGGGGATGCTGTCGGCCTGCGCCGAGTACAGGCCCGTGATCATGTCGGTGCCGGCGGGGCCGCTGGTGCCGATGCACACGCCGATGTTGCCGGCCTTGGCGCGGGTGTAGCCCTCGGCCATGTGCGACGCTGCTTCTACATGGCGGGCCAGGATGTGGGCGATGCTCTGGCGTTCGCGCAGGGCGGCATACAGCGGGTTGATGGCGGCACCCGGCACACCAAAGGCTTGGCTGATGCCTTCTTTTTCCATCACCAGCACAGCGGCCATGGCGGCCTTCATCTTTGTCATCGGGGACCTCCTGTTGCGATGGCTGCATGTTGGCCAAGCCGCCCCACGCGCGGAAGCGCAGCCCGCGGATAGGAGCTATTCCCCAGCGGAATGGCGGGCGCTTGCAAAGCCCGTGCAGTGGCGTGAGCCGCGCGGCATGCAATCGCTGCGTAGACCAGGCAAGCACCGCACCTTTGAAAGGACTTTCTCCATGAACCAAGCGCTTGTCACCCTGGCCCTGGCCGCCACCCTGGGCCTGCACGCCGGCACCGCGCTGGCGCAGGAAAAACGCGATCTTTCACCCGCCCTGGTGCAACAACTGGCGTTGATCAACCGCCTGGTGGCCCTGGGCGACGAGCGGCGTGACCCTGTGCTTCTGCTGGCCGCTGCCAGCCTGCAAAAGAGCCTGGGTTTGGGCCAGGACGCGCTGCCCACCCAGAGCACCGAGCCCGATGCGGTGCTGGCCCGCGCCAAGGCGCTGGCGGTGGGGCGCCCCGAGCTGCAAAGCGTGGTGGAAGAACTCAGCAGCGCCAAAGCCAAGGGCACGGCCTGGCGCTTTGAAACCAGCACCGGGCGCCTGACCTACAGGTTCTGAGGCGCGGGCGCACTCGCACGCACGCGGCCTGCGTGGCGCAGGCTACAGTGGGCCGATGGACACCGTCGACGGCATTCGCCTCTTCATCCGTGTGGTGGAAACGGGCAGCTTCAGCAAGGCCAGCGCCGGCGTGGGCATCACCCAGCCCACGGCCACCAAACACGTGGCGGCGCTGGAAGCGCGCCTGGGCGCACGGCTTTTGCACCGCAGCACGCGTGGCGTCACGCCCACCGAAGTGGGCACCGCCTACTACGACAAGTGCAAACACATCGTGCGTGAACTGCAAGACGCTGACAACCTGGCCTTGTTGATGCAGTCGCGGCTGGGCGGCAGCTTGCGCATCAGCAGTTCGGTGGCCTTTGGCCGGCGTGTGCTGACGCCGCTGGTGCTGGGCTTCATGCAACAGCACCCCGAGCTGCAGGTGGATCTGAGCTTTGACGACCGCTATGTGAACCTGGTGGAGCAGGGCATTGACGTGGCCGTGCGCATGGGCCGGTTGGCCGATTCACAGCTGGGCGCGCGTTTCCTGGGCACCAACCCATGGGTGCTGGTGGCCAGCCCCGCTTACCTGGCCGAACGTGGCACACCGCAGCAGCCGGCCGACTTGGTGCAGCACGCTGCGCTGGTGTACAGCACGGTGCAGGGAGACGAGCGCTGGCACTTTGCCGGTGACATGGGCCACACCGAGGCAGTGCCGGTGAAGGGGCCGCTGCGCAGCAACAACCTGTCGGCGCTGCTGGCGGCGGCGCGTGCCGGCATGGGGGTGGCCGTGCTGCCGCAGTACGTGGCACACGGCGCCTTGCAGGCCGGTGCTTTGCGGCCGCTGCTGCAAGGCTGGGCGCTGCCGGTGCAAGAGGTGCATGCGGTGTTTTCAAGCCCCAAGTTGTTGCCGTCCAAGGTGCGCAGCCTGTGTGACTTTCTGGCGCCGCGTTTTGCCGCCGGTTGGTGGGCGGCTTGACGCCTGGTTGAAGGCCGGCAGCCGCACGGCGGCGCCGTTGTTTGCTGGTGCGTTGCTGCCTTTGTGCGGCCGCACAATGGCGGCCGTGAACCCTGAACCTGTCGGCATCCAACACAGCGCCCCCAGCGCGTTGCAACGTTTTGTGGGCCTGCTTGACGCGGCGCAGGCCCAAGGCCGCTGGCAGCGCCTGGTGCTGGCCAAACACCACGGCACCGAGCCCGACCTGCAGCGCGCCGTGGTGCGCCCCATCGCCCTGCGCGGCCAGCCGGCGCTGAGCTTTGTCTACAGCCACAGCACCCGCGACATCACCAAGAACCTGCCCGTGGCCGAAGGCCTGGCGCACATTGCCGCCTTGCTGAGCGGCAGCTTCCGCAACGCCCACCTCAGCACACCGCAGGGCGACACGCAGCTCACCATCAGCAAAAAGGGCAAGGGCCACTTGAGCACGCACGCCCGGCCGGCCGCCACCGCAGGTGGTGGTGACGGAGAAGGTGACAGTGACGAGGCCCAGGATGCGGGTGCCGACGGCGCCGCCCACAGTGCCCCGACTGCCCGCCTGGCCCCCGCCGCGCATGACCGCGAAAAGCAGCGCTGGCTGACGCTGGACCGTCCCTTCCTTGCCGCGCTGGGCGTCACCACGCCGCAGCACCAGCTGGTGCCGGCCATGGCCCGCAAGTGGAAGCAGATCAACAAGTTCGTTGAAGTCTTTGCCCACGCCGTGGCCAAGTCGCGCCTGGCCGATGCGCCCACGCTGCGCGTGGTGGACTTTGGCGCCGGCAAGGCCTACCTGAGCTTTGCGGTGCACGACTGGCTCACACACAGCCAGCACCGCCAGGCCGAGGTGGTGGGCGTGGAACTGCGGGCCGACCTGGTGGCGCAAGGACAGCAGACCATCGATCAGCTGGGCCTGCAGGGCATGCAAGTCCTGCAGGGCGATGTACGCGAATGGCGCGCCGGTGCCATGAACGTGATGATTGCCCTGCACGCCTGCGACACCGCCACCGACCACGCCATCCACTTGGGGCTCAAGGCCGGTGCCGACATCATTCTTTGTTCACCCTGCTGCCACAAGCAACTGCGCCCGCAACTGCTGAGCCCGCACCCGCTGCGCAGCGTGTTCCAGCACGGCATTCATGCCGAGCAGCAGGCCGAAATGGTGACCGACAGCCTGCGTGCGCTGCTGCTCGAAGCGCAGGGCTACGACACGCAGGTGTTCGAGTTTGTGACGCTGGAGCACACACGCAAGAACAAGATGATCCTGGCGGTGAAGCGCGCGGTGCCCAAGCCGGCCGATGCCGCGCTGGCCCAGGTGCAAGAGCTCAAGCACTTCTTCGGCGTGCGCGAGCACTGCCTGGAAACCCTGCTGCTGGCCGATGCGGCAGCAACGCCGTAGCGACGCCGTAGCGACGCCGTAGCGACGCAATAGCGACGCAGCACCGACGCAGTAGCGGGGCGCTAAATGCCCCGCAGCGTGCGTGCTTGGCGTGCTCAGGCCGCCGGTTGGCGGCGCCGCAGCAAGGCGCCGGTGCCCAGCAGCCCGGCCAGCAGCAGCGCCGCGCTGCCGGGCTCGGGCACCGGGGCCGACACCAGCAGCAGCCGCGCTTCGGTGACGATGGCGTCGTCGGCGTACCACATCGGGAACAGCCCGTTGTAGCCCTGCAGCCAGCCAAAGAGCTGGCCCGCGTCCATGCCCACCTGGGACACCAGGCTGGTGCTGATGGTGCCGCGGCTGAAGGTGCCCATGGTGCCGCTGATGAACGACGGCAAGACCCACTGCGGGAACAGGCCGGCGCTGCCGTCAGATGGGAAGGCCACGTCGGTGATGGGCCCCACGCCGTTGATGAAGAACTGGGTGTTCAGCGTCAGTGTCAGCCGTGCTTCCACCAAGCCGCCGCTGGCCATGAAGGCGGCGTATTGCGGGTCGGTGGTGAAGTCAAAGGCCCAGCTGGTGGCTTCGTCCACACCGTCGCCGGTGACATGGCCGGGCCCGGCGGCTGGGTTGGCGTGGATGAGAAAGGCGCCGTTTTGCAGGTCCAGCAGGTTGGACACCGTGCCTGGCTGGCCACTGTTGGCGGTGGCCGTGGCGCTGATGTTGACGGCCTGTGCCGGCTGTGTGGCTGCCAGGGCGGCGAGCACGAGAAGGGATGCGGTGTTGGCTTTCATGGGAACTCCTTGGCGGTGGGGTGGTGGGAAAAGTGGCTCGGCAAGGTGCCACTGGCGCAGGCCAAAGGCTTCGCGGCCGGTGGCTACCGCGCCAGTTCAACGGATGCCGCTGATCTGGCGCGTGGGGGCGGGGCTGTCAAGCTGGCCCAGCCAGCGGATCAGGTGCGCCAGGGACTCGAAATGGCGGTACTCGTTGGGGCTCACCAGATCGGCCTGCCAGCCGGCTGCGCCCACGGGGCGGCGCAGTGCGATCTGCCAGCTTGGGCTGCCGCTGTCGCGTGCGGGGTCTTGCATGGGGGGCCTCCGTTCCGATCCGACCCAAGGGCCGGCTGTTGATGGCAGGCAGCTTATGCAGGGGGCGTTGATTCGGCGTTGAAAACGCCGTTCAGGGCCGACCGCAGGCGTGCGGCTTCCAGTGCCGGCACGCTGCCTTCGGCCAGCAGGGCCTGGGCCCGGGCGCGTGCGGCGCTGTCGTCGGCACCCTGGCGCCGCGCCAGGTGCAGGTGCTGCACCAGCACCATGGCCAGCATGTCGGTGGGCGCGCCACCGGCCAGGTCCACCGCCTGCAGCGCCGCCGAAGCGGCCGCGTGGTCGTTGCCGGCCAGCGCCACGGCTGCGCTGATCCAGGCCAGCACCCAGCGGTCTTCGTCGCGGGGCATGCGCTGGCTGGGCGGCAGGCAGGCCCGTGCGGCAGCCAGGTTGCCCCGGCCCAGGGCCAGCCAGGCTTGTTTGGCGGCCAGCAGCGCGGTGCAGGCCGGCAGTGGCGCCAGCGCAGTCTGTGCCTCGGCCTCGTCCAGCCTGGCGGCGGCTTGATCCCACCTTGCCCGGTGCAGGTCCAGGTCGGCCACCATCAGCAGGGAATTGACGAGGATGGTGCGGTTGGCCACCCGCCGCGCCATGGCCAGCAGCCGGTCGGCCGCCACCTCGGCCTGGGGCAGTTCACCCCGCAGGTAATGCAAGAAGTAGTGCGCCTGCAAAAACGCCTGCTCGGCAGCCTGGTGCTCAAAACCCGGCGCCAGTGCTTCACCTTCTTCCAGCAGCGCCAGTGCCTCGCTAGACCTGCCCGCGTCGGTGTGCAGCTTGACCAGGTTCAGGATCGCGCCGCGATGGGCGGGCACCAGGCCGCAGCGGGCGGCCAGATGGCGCGCACGTTCAAAGCGCTGAAACGCGGCCGCCGCGTCGCCCTGCCCGTACAGGCAGCACACACCGTCTATCACCAGCGCATCGGCCAGGCCGGGCGGTTCACCCGCCGCTTCAAGGGCCGCCACGGCGCGGCGTGCCAGCGCCGCGGCCTGCGCCGTCTGGCCGCTGCCCAGGGCCTGCCGTGCCGCCGAGTCCAGCATGGCGCCCAGTGCTTGCAGCGTGTCGCTCTGGCCTTCCAGCAAGGCCAGGGCGGCGTCGCGCAGGCGGGCTGCCTCGTCCAGGCGGCCGGCCCAGGCCGCCATGGTGGACTGCAGGTCCAGCGCACGCGCCCTTTCGGCGGGCGGGGCCACGGCCAGGTCGGTGGCCAGGGTGTCCAGCAGCGCTGCCGCGTCGTCGACACGGTCACCTTGGGTCCACAGTTCGGCGATCACCAGGCGGGCGCGCAAACGGGTGGCCGCCGTGGCCAGCTCGGCGCTGGCCAGCGCCTGGCGCGCGGCGGCCAGGCTGGCGGGCACGTCGGCCTGGCGCCGGTGCAGTGCGGCCAGCGCCAGCCAGGCGGCCACGGCGGCGTCGGGTGGGGGGCCGTTGGCAAGCGCCTGGCGCCAGTGCTGGCCGGCCTCGGCCAGCGCGTGCACACGCCAGGCGGCGTCACCGGCCTGCTGGCGCCAGGGCACTGCATCGGCCGGCATGCCGGCACGTTCAAACTGCAGCGCCACCAGCGATGGTGGTGCGCCGCGTGTGGCCAGCACGGCCGCAATGCGTGCGTGCGCCTGCTGCCGCTGCGCTGCGGGCAGCGATTCGGCCAGGCACTGGCGCACCAGGTCGTGCGCAAACCCCGGGGGTGCGCCGGCGGCCAGCAGCCGTGCCGCCTGGGCATGGGCCAGGCCGGCCAGCACCTGGCCGGGTGGCAAGTCGGCCACGGCCGAGAGAAGCTCGGTGTCGGGCGGTGCGTCCAGCAGGCTGGCCATCTGCAGCATGCGCTGCGTGGCCGGCCCCAGGGCTCGCACACGGCCCAGCACGGCGTCGCGCACGCTGGCGGGCACCGGCAGCTCGGCGTAGTCGGCGGTGACGTCGTCAAACGGCGTGCTCCACTGGCCGTCTGCATCCACCTGCAACAGGCCCTGGCCGTGCAGGTGGCGCAGCGTTTCAAGCAAGAAGAAGGGGTTGCCGGCGGTGGCCTGCTGCAAGCGGCGGGAAAACAGCGCACCGCCCGGCGACCTGGACAGCGCGTGCACCAGTGCCAGTGTTTCGTCGGCATCGAAGCCGCCCAGCTCCACGGCCACGGCGTGGCCGGCGTCCACCTCGGCGCGCATGTGCTGCAGCGCAGCCGGCGGCAGCTGCGCGCTGCGGTAGGCCACCAGCCGCAGCAGCGGCAGGGCCTGTTCGTCAAGCGCACGCCACAGCTCCAGGCTGGCCGCGTCGGCCCATTGCCAGTCGTCCAGCACCAGCACGTTGAAGTTGTCGCTCAGCAGCAGCCGCAGCGCCTGCCCAAAGGCGGCCAGCAGCCGCGCCCGCGCTTCGGCCGTGGCCAGCGGCTGCGGCGCGCTGCCGAGTTCAGGCATGACCTGGGCCAGCTCGCGTGCCACCCAGTCGGGCAGGGCCACGTCGGGCGCAGCCTCGCGCAGCAGCCGCAGCGCCCGCACGGCGCCGGCATAGGGCAGCTCGGCGTCGGTGGGGCCGCAGGCCACACGCAGCCAGGCGCCACGCGTGGCCGCGCATTCGCTGGCCAGGCGGGTCTTGCCGGCGCCGGCCACGCCCGCCAGCCACACGGTGCGGCCGGCGTTCCAGGCTGCGGCAATGCGGGATTGCACGTCGGCGCGGGGCACAAAAGGCGCCCTCTCGGCCAGCAGCGGCGGCCGCGCTGCAGCCGGGCTGCGCAGGGATTCGGCCAAGGCCACCGTGGCGGCGGCCGGGGCCAGGTCAAAGCGCGTGCGCAGCACGTCCACACTGCGCCAGTACAAGCCCAGCGCGCGCGCCGGCTGGCCTGCGTCGGCCAGTGCCACCATCGCCAGGCGCAGCAGTTCTTCGTCGGCCGGGTCGTCGTCCAGGGCCAGCAGCCACTGGGGTAGCGCGGCCGACTGCAGCAGGGCCTGGCGCTGCTGCTGCACAAGGCCGGCGCGGCGGGCCTGCAGCCACAGTGCAAAGTCTTCGCCCGCCGCGCTGTCCAGGCCCTCAAGCGGCTGGCCCTGGCCCAGCGGTACCAGGCCCAGGCCTCCAGGCAGCGCAATCAGGGCTGCATCACCAGTGTCGAGTTCAAGCCCGAAGCCGCGCAGCCGGAAAACTTCGCGCCGCAGGTTGCGGCGCGCCCCGGCTGCGTCTTGCTGTGGCCACAGCAAGGTAGCCAGGGCTTCGCGCCGCCCCGCGGCGCCCAGCGCCAGCAGCACCAGCAAGGCCAGTGCCTTGCGTGAGCCCAGGTGCAGCTGCACGCCGCCGCGCAGCAGTTGTGGCGGGCCGTGCAGTTGCAGCGCAAACGCGGTGGGCATGCAAGCGCTGCCAGCGTCAGGACTTGCGCACGCGCACCGGGTGGCCTGTCAAAGACTTGCCTTCTCAGGCCGTGGGCAGGTGGTAGTCGCGGAACTGGTCGCGCAGCTTGTTCTTCTGCATCTTGCCGGTGGCACCCAGCGGAATGGCGTCGACAAAGGTCACGTCGTCAGGTGTCCACCACTTGGCGATCTTGCCGTCAAAGAAGGCCAGCAACTCTTCACGCGTGACGGTGGCGCCGGGTTTCTTCACCACCACCAGCAGCGGGCGCTCGTCCCACTTGGGGTGCTTGGCGGCAATGCACGCTGCCATGGCCACGCCGGGGTGGGCCATGGCGATGTTTTCCAGGTCAATGCTGCCTATCCATTCACCGCCGCTCTTGATGAGGTCCTTGCTGCGGT
>CAZUKT010000026.1:0-11112 GCA_964620975.1 uncultured Rubrivivax sp.
CTATCGCCACCTGGCAGTTCTCGGCAAACCAGACCTGCGCGCCTTCGTGCGTCAGCATGGCTTCCAGCAGCACGCGGTTGACTTCCACGTCTTCGGCCGCCAGCAGCCGCAGCCCCTGCAGCCTGGGCACCCGGGCTGCAGGGGCCCCGGGCACGGCGTGCGCACTGGTGGCTGCATGCGCCAGGCCCGCACCGCGTGCGCCGGGCTCGGCCTTTGGCAGGGGCAAGCGCAAGGTGAAGGTGCTGCCCACCTCGGGTGCGCTTTCCACGCTGATCTGCCCACCCATCAGGCGCACCAGGTTGTGGCTGATGGCCAGGCCCAGGCCGCTGCCACCGAAGCGGCGGGTGGTGGAACTGTCTGCCTGCTCGAACGGCAAAAACAGGCGTTCGACCTGTTCGGGTGTCATGCCGATGCCGGCGTCCATGACCCTGAAGCAGATGTCGTCGCCGTGGCCGCCAAGGCCACCCTGGCCGTCGGGCGCCACGCCCAGGCGCACGGTGCCCGAGTCGGTGAACTTGATGGCATTGGCAAGCAGGTTGACCAGCACCTGTTGCAGGCGCTGCGCGTCGCCCAGCACCCACACAGGCAAGGCGGCGGCGGCAGACATCTCAAACTGCAGGCCCTTGTGCCGCGCCGCGCCCGCCACCAGCCGCACCGCATTGGCCAGCGCCTCGGCCAGTTCGAAAGGCTGCCTTTCAACCGCCAACTTGCCCGCGTCGATGCGCGAGAAGTCCAGGATGTCGTTGATGACGCCCAGCAGGTGCTGGCCCGCCTCTTGAATGCCGGAAAACGCGCTCAGTGAGTCGTCGGCCGGCAGCCCGGCACGGTTGAGCACGCCCATTTGCGCCAGCCCCAGCACCGCGTTCAAGGGCGTGCGTATCTCGTGGCTCATGTTGGCCAAAAATTCGCTCTTCACCTGCGCCAGCTGCTCGGCTTCATTGCGGGCGGTGGTGAGTTCTGCGGTGCGGCTTGCCACCAGGTCTTCCAGGTGGTCGCGGTGGCGCACCAGGTCGGCCTGCAGGGCGCGGCTCTGCGTTTCGTCGCGCACCGTGGCGATGATTTCAGTGTTGTCGCCCGCACCCATGGCCGCCAGATTGATCTGCGCCGGGAATTCGGTGCCGTCCTTGCGCAGCGCAAACAAGTCAGTCAGGCGCCCCATCACGCGTGCCTTGGGGTTGCCGATGAACGCGGCACGCTCTTGCGGGTGGCCTGGGCGCTGATGCCGTGGCACCAGGCATTCAATGCCCTGGCCCACCAGTTCAGAAGGGCTGTAGCCAAACATCGATTCGACCCGGCTGTTGACCCGCAGGATCTGGCCTTGCACATCCACGATCAACAACGCATCGGGGCTGCTGTTGATGATGAGGTTGGCGCGCGCTTCGCTGTGGTGCAGCAGTTGCTCGGCGGCCTTGCGCGCGGTGATGTCCTGGGTGACGCCAATCATGTACAGCGGCTGGTCCGCCGCGTCGCGCACCACCCGCCCACTGGTGACAAACCAGCGCACCTGCGCGTCGGTGCGCTTCAGGCGGAATTCGACACGGTAGTTGCTGCCGCCGGCCAACGCCGCGTGGCCTGCGGCCAGAAACCGCGCCTGGTCTTCGGGCACCACCATCTTGCGGAAGTCTGGGTAACCCGTGGGCGGCCGCGGCCCCAGCAGGCGCTGCGGGTCGTCGCCCCAGTCGGTCTGATCGGCGGCGATGTCCCACCGCCAGGCCCGCATGTCGGCCGCGTCCAACGCCAGCCGCAACTGCTGTTCGGAGTCGACCTGGGCCTGGCGCGACGCGGCCAGGCCGTCCAGCATGCGGTCCAGCGCCTGCGCCACCCGGGCGGCCTCGTCACTGCCGCTCAGTGACACCCGGCGGCCGAGCTGGCCTGCGTCCACGGCGCTGGCCACCTGGTGGATGAGGCCCAGGCGGCGCGTCAGGCGCCCTGCCACCCAGGCGGCCAGCAATGACCCGGCCAGGATGGCCGCCGCCGCGTAGGCCAGCCCGCTGCGCAAGATGGCGTTGGCCTTGGCCAGCGTTGCGGCGCTGGGCGACAGGCCCACCCGTGCCCAGCCCAGGTGCTGCCCGGCCAACAACACGGGTGCCACGGCGTCCACCAGGGCGTCGCTGCGCTGCAGCAAGGCAGGCGCCGCTTGCGGCGGCAGGTCAGTGACCTGCTGCCCCAGGCGGGTGCCGTCCGTGTGGGCCAGCACGTGACCAGTGGCGTCCAGGATCATGGCGTAGGCCAGGTCGGGGTAGCCGCGCTGGGCGTCGGCCAGTTCACGCAGCCCCGCCACGTCGCGGGCCATGACCCAGCCCGATGCCGTGGCCGCCAGGCTCTGGCTCAGCGCATGGGCTTCGTCCACCCGGTGGTCCAGACGGATGGCCTGTTCGCGCTGGATCAGATCAAGCGCAAACCCACCCATCAAGACGGCATGCAGCAGTGCCACACCAAGGATGAGCCGGCCCCGCATGGTGCCTGGCGCAAGTTGGCGCAGCCGCGTGAACATCACCTGGCCGCTACCGGCCGCACATCGCGCTCGAAGCGGGCCACGAATTCGCGCACCACGGCGTAGCTGGCGTCGTCGGCGGGGTGCATGCGTGCGGTTTCCATACCGGCAAGTATGGCCAGACCCGTGGGTGTGTCGTGCAGCGAAAGCAGCACCTTGCGCACCTCGTCACGCAGGGTTTGCGGCATGTCGTCACGCACCATCACCGAGTTGTTGAGCAGCGGTGCCGTCTCCCACAGCACTTTGAGCTGGGCCGCCTCTGCCGGATGCTCCTTCTGGAAGGCGCGCCAGGGCGGCGGCCAGGTCGCACCGGCGGCCACCTGGCCACCCAGCACGTTGAGGATGGCCGACTCCTGTGAGCCCACATAACGGTTGTCGATGTCGCGCAGCACATCGAGCCCGTTGCGGTGCAGATCCCACTGCGGCATCACGCAGGCCGCCAGCGCCGTGGGTGCGGGGTAGGCCACCGCCTGCCCCTTGAGCGCAGCCAGCGTCTGATACGGCCCGTCCTTGCGCACGATCAGCAGGCCTTTGAAGTCGGCGGCATCACCCGCCATGGCAATCACCAAGTAACCTGATTGCAGCGCTTGCAGCGTCTGCCACGGGTTGGGCAGCAGCAACTCGGGCCCACGCGCACGAAACTTGGCTTCGAAAGCGGCATAGTCGCGTGAAGCCTCAAGCTCAAATCGCGCCGCCGGGATGCTGGCATTGAGATGATGGATCAGGGGCCCATAGACCAGCCCGAGCTTGTGCGGGTTGTACAGCGGGTGCACGGCCAGTCGGTAAACCGGCTGGCTTGCCGACTGCGCCGCAGAAGCGGTGGCCGCTTCATACCGGGGGCCCGCTGCAGGCGGGGCTTGGCGCCCGCAGCCCAACACCGCTGCACATGCGATGAACAACGTGCAAAGGCCTGGCCAGGAACGGGAGGTTGGCAACATCACGGGCAATGCACCCCAAGAGGCAGCCATCCATCATAGGCGTCAGGCAGCGCCTTGCCGGCAACGGGCTTGCCCGTACGCGACCCGAACATGGATAAGGGCGACGGCGCTACGCAAGGCGCCTGCCGATCCTTGGGTGCGGCCTGGGCGTGTGTGCCTGGGCGTGTGTGCCTGGGCGTGCTTGCCTGGGCCTGCGCGCTTGGGCGTCAGGGGCGCGGTTGCACCCCAAACAGCCACGCTGCCAGCGGAAAGCTGACGAAGGCCAGCACCGTGCTGCTCATGATGATGCGCGCCACGCGGCCGTTGTCGGCACCATAACGTTCAGCCAGCAGTGACACATTGCTGGCGCTGGGCAGCGCCGCCGCCAGCGTGAGCACCATGATCTGGAAGCTGCTCAGTGGCACGCCCAGTGCCCGTGCCGCCAACGCCAGCGTCAACACCAGCAACGGGTGCACAAAGAGCTTGATCAGCGCCACCGGCACAAAGTCGGCCACCGGAGTACGGCGGCTCACGTGCTGGCCGGAGCGCCACAGCACGGCACCGATGGCAAACAGAGCCACCGGCGACGCTGCATCGGCCAACATGTTGACCAAGGTCTGCACGGGCCCGGGCAAGACCAGGCCCGTGACTGAAAACACCGCGCCCAACGCTATCGACCACGGCAGGGGGTTGGACACCGCACCGCGCAGCGCCCGCAGCGCCGCCACACGCCCGCCGTGGGCCACCGCGCTGTGCGCTTCAGCCAGCGCAATGCACAGGCTGCTGGTGATGAAAAGGTCGGTCAGCACGGTGCATATCACCGGCCCGGCCGCTGCGCTGCCAGCCAGCGCCACCAGCAGCGGCACGCCCATGAAGCCGGTATTGGGGAAGGCCGCCACCAGCGCGCCAAAGGCCGCGTCCTTGAGCTGCACCCGTTCGCTCAGCGTCACGGCCACGGTGAAGAAGACGATCAGCAGTGCCGCCGCCAGGTACACCGAAATGACACCGGGGTTGAGCAATTCCAGGATGGGGGTATTGGCACCAAAGCGGAACAGCAGGCAGGGCAGCGCAAAGTACAACACAAAGGCGTTCAGGCCGGGAATGGCGCTTTCGGGCAGCACGTGGCGGCGCGCGGCCAGGTAACCGCACAGCACGAGCGCAAAAAACGGGATGGTGACGGCAAGAATGGCCTGCATGAAGGGGCAAGTATCGCAACCCGCTGTGGCGCCGGCGCCGCGCTGCCCTGGCGCAGGCACCGCACCGCGTGGCTGCCATTCATCGCCACCTGCGGGGCGTTCGTCGCACCGGCGCCGGCGTGTGCGGCCACTTGCGTAAGCTCACCGCTTTCCACCACGCCACCGCTGCGGGCCGCGCATGACATCAACTCTTCTTTCATGGCTGGGCCGCGGTTTTCGCGGCCTTTGGGCGCTGCTGGACGGCACACGCCGCGCCTTGCTCAACCTGTTGCTGCTGGCCCTGGTGCTGGGCGCCCTGGTGGCCACAGTGACCAGTGGCCCGCCCACGCTCAAGCCCAAGACCGCGTTGGTGCTGAACTGGGCCGGCCCCGTGGTGGAACAACGCAGCGGCAGCGCGCGTGACTCGGCACTGAAACAACTGCAGGGCGAAGACACCGCGCAAACCCAGCTGCGCGACGTGCTGGCCGTGCTGGACGCCGCTGCCAAGGACGACGCCATCACCCACGCCGTGTTGCTGCTTGACGGCTTTGCCGGCGCCGGCCTGCCCACGCTGCGTGAATTGGCCATGGCGCTGGAGCGCTTCAAGGCTGCAGGCAAGCCGGTGACGGCCTGGGGCGGTGAATACGACCAGAAGCAGTTCTTTGTGGCCGCCCACGCCAGCCAGGTGTGGCTGCACCCCATGGGCAATGTCTACGTGGAAGGTTATGGCCGCTGGCGCAACTACTACAAGGACTTGTTTGACCGTGTCGGCGTCACGGCCCATGTGGTGCGCGCCGGCAAGTACAAAAACGCGGCCGAGACCTACACCGCCAACGCGCCCTCGCCCGAGACCATGGAAGCCGAATCGGCGCTGTACCACTCCCTGTGGTCGGGCTGGACAGCGGCGGTGGAAAAGGCCCGCAAGCAGCCCGCCGGCAGCGTGATGTTGGCCATTGACTCGCTGCCCGCCAGCCTGCAAGCGGCTGGCGGCAACACCGCACGCTGGGCGGTGGAGCGCAAGTGGGTGGACGCGCTGAAAACACGCGACGAATTCCGCACGGCCATGATCGAAAGGGGTGCCGCCGACGACGACGGCAAGAGCTTCCGGCAAGTCAGTTTTGCGCAATACCTGGCGCGCTTGAAGCCCACCACCAGCGGCGACGCGGTGGGGGTGGTGGTGGCCCAGGGCAGCATCAGCGACGGCCAGGCCGGGCCCGGCAACATCGGCGGGCTTTCGACTGCCGAACTGATCCGCAAGGCACGCGACGACAAGTCGCTCAAGGCGCTGGTGCTGCGTGTCAATTCACCCGGCGGCAGCGCCTTCGGGTCTGAACTGGTGCGGCGCGAACTGGAACTGACACGCAAAGCGGGCAAGCCCGTGGTGGTGTCCATGGGCGACGTGGCGGCCTCGGGCGGCTACTGGATCAGCATGGCCGCCGACCAGGTGCTGGCCGACGCCGGCACCATCACCGGCAGCATTGGCGTGGTGGGGGTGCTGCCCACGGCCGAAGGCGCCATGGACAAGGTGGGCGTGCGCACCGGGGGCGCCACCACCACCTGGCTGGCGGGCGCATTTGACGTGCGGCGTGCGCTGGACCCGCGTTTTGAGCAGCTCATTCAGTCGGCCGTGAACCACATCTACGGCGACTTCACCACGCTCGTGGCCACCGCACGCAAGAGCACGCCCGAGAAGATCGACGCCATCGCCCAGGGCCGTGTCTGGAGCGGCCAGCAGGCATTGGAAATCGGCCTGATTGACGGCCTGGGAAGCCTGGGCGACGCGGTGGCCGCCGCAGCCAAACTGGGCAAGCTCGACGGCACAGCGCGTGTGCAGTACGTGGAGGCCGAACCCGGCAAGCTGCAGAAGTGGATGCAGCGTTTTGGTGTCAGCCTGCCGGCCATGCCGGGTGTGCAGACACTGGCCGCGCCGCAGGCCGAGGTGCAAGGTGCGCTGGTGGCCATGGGCCTGGGCCTGCCCGCCGCCACCGGCGTGCTGCCCGACCTGGCCTGGCTGGCCAACGTGGCGGCCAAACGCCAGCCGTTTGCTGCCACCGTGCATTGTTTGTGCACGCCGCCTTGAGGCGCTGACCGGCTTGCGGGAAAAAGTCAGCCCGCCACGGCACCGGGGCGTTTGGGGTCCACGCTGTAGCGGGCGGCGGTGCTGGCCGGGCTGTCCACCTCACGTGCGTCAGCCACCACACGCAGCGCGGCTTGCAGGTCGGCCGGCGTGACGCTCAGCCGCACATAACCGCGCTGGTCGCTGCGCGCCCAGTGCAGGTGCGGGTTGAAGCTGCGCGCCCTGTCGAGCCGCTCCTGCGGCTGGCCCAGGCTGCTGATGGACGTGCCACAAAATTCGGTGGCCAGCACCGGCGAACGTGGGTCGTCAAAGTCCAGCCGCAGGTCGGCCACATAGTTGGCGTGCACGTCGCCGCCCATCACCACCACGCCGGGCACACGCCGTTCGGCCACTGTGCCCAGCAAGCGGCTGCGCGACGCGGCGTAGCCGTCCCAGCCGTCGGTCCAGTAGGTGCCGCCTTTGGCGGGGTCGCTCCAGCTGCAGCGCGCCATCAGCGTTTGCTGGGCCAGCAGGTTCCAGGACCGGGCCAGGTCCCAGCCTTCGGCCAGCCAACGTTCTTGTGCTGCACCGAGCAGCGTGCGGCGCGGGTCGGCAAGGTCAGGGCAGTCGGCCCCCTTCACGGTGTTGGAGCCGCCACGCCCCGGGCGCGGGCAGGCCTGCGGATCGCGGTACTGGCGGTCGTCCAGCAGATGGAACCGTGCCAGGCGGCCCCAGTCCAGGCGCTGGAACATACGCAGGCTGCCGTCCACCGGGCGCGCCGCCTTGGGCAGCGGCATGTGCTCCCAGTAGGCCTGGTAGGCGGCCGCGCGCTGCTCGGCAAAGTCGCTTTCCAGGCCCTGGCCTTGAAGGCCCGCGTAGTCGTTGGCCACCTCGTGGTCGTCCCAGACAAGCAGCCACGGGCAGGCCGCATGTGCGGCCTGCAGCGCGGGGTCGGACTTGTAGAGCGCGTAGCGGTCTCGATAGGCGGACAAGCTGCGCACCAGGCCACCCGTGTGGGCACGCACGGCGTTCTTGGCGGTGGCGTACTCGTAGATGTAGTCGCCCAGGAAGACGACCAGGTCCAGCGGCTCGGCCGCGGCGTGGCGCCAGGCGGCAAAGTGGCCGACGTCGTAACGCTGGCAGCTGGCCATGGCCAGTTCAAGGCGGTCTACCTTGTCGTCGGCGGCCGGTGCGGTGCGGGTGCGGCCGGTGGCGCTGCGCTGGCCCAGCGCGCTGAAGCGGTACCAGTACCAGCGGCCGGGCTGCAGGCCGCCAGGTTCGGCATGCACGCTGTGGGCGTCGGCGGCCACGGCGGGCTCCACACCCCGTGCGGCAATGCGGCTGAAGGCCTCGTCTTCGGCCAGTTCCCAGGCCACGTCCACGCGCTCTGGCAAGTCGTCGCCACTCAGAGTGTGAGAGTAAATCCGGCGTGCCCGAGCGGGACGCCAGATTGCGCCCGCGCAAGGCGCAAAGCACAGACGTAGCCGGGGCTACGGCGAGCATTTGCAACGCCGCGTGGGTGCGATATGGCGGCACGAGCGGGCATGTTGGATTTGCTCTCACACTCTCAGGCGCGTCCACAACACCATGCCCTGCGCTTGCGGCTGGCCCGAGGCAATGCCCAGCGCAAAACGGGGTGTGTCGGCGGCGCGGGCGTGGCGCACCCAGGCCGGGGCCAGGCCGGCGGCCAGGGCCAGATGCAGGAGGTGGCGGCGGGCAGGGGTGTGCATGGCCGCAGTGTGCCGCAGCGCGCCAGCGCCCCGCACGGCAGCAGCGCCCGCCGCAGTGTCAACGCAAGGTCAGCGCGGCCGGGCGGGCCAGGTCTTCCAGGCTCAAGCCCTTGTCACGCAGCACGGCTTCCAGCAGCGGCTGCAAGGCGCCCAGGCGTTCGTCGATGGCCTCTCGCACGGTGTCCACAAAGACCTGCGTGCCGCGTTCGATTTCAATGTTCAGCGCGGCACCCACGGCCTTGTCTGCAAAGGTGGTGGCACGCAGGGTTTCGGGGATCAGCCAGACCTCGAACCAGCCGGCGCCACCGGGCTGGCGCTGCGCCTCGGCCACCGTGAGGCTCGCGCCGTTGACGGCGATGTAGCCCTTGGCAAACACGTAGCGCATCCACGGTGCGGGCACCTCGATGCGCAACACCCGGTTGTTCTGCGGCAGGTGGATGGTGGCCAGCACGGCCTTGAAATCGATGTGGCCGCTGAGCGGGTGGCCGCCGATTTCAGCGCCATCGCGGGCGGCGCGTTCCACGTTGATGCGGCTGCCCACGGCCAGGTCCCCGAGCGTGGTGAGCGCCAGGCTTTGCTGCATGACGTCAAAGTCAGCCGCGTCGCTGCCCCGCAGCCGCGTCACTGTGAGGCACACACCGTCCACCGCCACGCTGGCGCCGATGGCCAGCCCTTGTGCAAAGCCGGCGGCGAACTGCAGCGTGAAGCTGCGCAGGCCGGGTTGGTCCACCAGGGCGCTGACGGTGGCGATGCCTTGAACAATGCCTGTAAACATGGGGCGTGAGCTTAGCAGCGCCGGGCTGTGGTGCGCCGCGTGGCGCTGCGTGGCACATACGGCAAACTCGCGGCACCGGCCATGGCAGAACCCTTCAAAAACTTCATCAATGTGCCCCTGGTGCAGGCCGCAGCCGCGCAGTTGCAGCGCGTGTCACCGGGCTTCGACGCACCACGTTTTGCCCGCCTGGCGAGCGCCGGCCTCGACACGCTGGAGCTGAAGGCACGCGCCATGCACCTCTGCACCGCGCTGGAGGCCACGCTGCCCGGCGACTTTTGCGCTGCGGCCGACCTCATTGAAGCCGCCCTGGCCCCGGCCGGGGCCGAGGCCGACACGGCGATGGGCACACCGCAAGCGCTGCAGCAAGGCCTGCGCGGCTGGGTTCTGTGGCCGGTGGGCGAATACATTGCGCGCCACGGCCAGGCCGACCCCGTGCGTGCACTGCAGGCGCTGCATGCCTTGACGCAGCGTTTTACCGCCGAATTTGCCATCCGCCCTTTCATCGTGCAGCACCCGGGCCTGGTCTGGCCCACGCTGCAGCGCTGGTGCAGCGACGGCAGCCCGCACGTGCGCAGGCTGGTCAGCGAAGGCAGCCGCCCGCGCCTGCCCTGGGGCCTGCAGCTCAAGGGCCTGGTGCACGACCCCAGCCCCACCCTGCCACTGCTGCATGCGCTGCAAGACGATGAAAGCGACTACGTGCGCCGCAGTGTGGCCAACCACCTGAACGACATTGCCAAGGACCACCCCGCCGTGGTGGCTCGGTGGCTGCACACGCACCTGCCCGACGCCCCACCCACGCGCCGTGCGCTGCTGCGCCACGCCAGCCGCACGCTCATCAAGCAGGGCGACCCCGCCGTGCTGCACGCGTGGGGCCTGGGCACCGCCTTGGTGGGCCAGGCATCGCTCACGCTGAGCGCCGGGCACGTGGTGCTGGGGAGCAGCGTGACACTCCGCCTGCAACTGCAAAGCACCAGCCGCAAGCCCCAGCCGTTGGCCGTTGACTACGTGGTACACCATGTCAAGGCCAACGGCAGCACCAGCCCCAAGGTCTTCAAGGGCTGGAAGCTGGTGCTGCCACCCCATGGCCACACCGACCTGATCAAACGCCACCCGGTGCGGCCCATCACCACACGCCGCTACCACGCGGGTGAACACCGCGTGGTGGTGCAGGCCAACGGGCAGGTGGTAGCCGAGGCAACATTTGTGTTGCTGCTGCCAACCGCTTGATGGCCATGAAACGCTGGGCAAGGGCTGGTACTGCGGCCCTCAGCAGCCTGCCCCAAGCCCCTTTCACTGCATGCCAGCACTTCTTCAACCCGCGCGCACCCGCCCCCACCCACCATGGCCACACCGCCGCCCCCACACAGCCTTCTTGAAGACCTGCAGGCCTTGCTGACGGGCACCTTGTGCATCGGCCTGGGTGTGTTGATGCTCAGCCAGGTGGGGCTGCTCACCGGTGGCACGGCGGGGCTGGCCTTCTTGCTGCACTACGGCACCGGCATCAGTTTCGGCAAACTGTTCTTTCTGATCAACCTGCCCTTTTACTGGCTCGCCTGGCGCCGCATGGGGCGGGTGTTCACTGTCAAGACCTTTGTGGCGGTGGCCACCTTGTCGGCGGTGTCTGAACTGCAACCGCTGGTGCTGCAGTTTCAAAGCTTGAATCCGCTGTATGCGGCCGCCATGGGGGGCTTGCTGATGGGCACCGGATTTCTGATGCTGTTTCGCCACCAGGCCAGCCTGGGCGGCGTGGGCATCGTGGCGCTGGTGTTGCAGCGTGACCGTGGCTGGCGCGCCGGCCATGTGCAACTGGCGGTGGACGCCGTGATCCTGCTGGCGGCGCTGGTGCTGGTGGATCCATCACGCATCGCCTATTCGCTGGTGGGCGCGATCACACTCAACCTGACACTGGCCGTGAACCACCGGCCGGGGCGCTACGTGGCGATGTAGGCCGCAGGCGTGGCGGTG
>CAZUKT010000026.1:11212-18873 GCA_964620975.1 uncultured Rubrivivax sp.
ATCAACACTTTCATGGCGCGCTTGCGGTCGCTGGCCAGGGCAAACGCGGCGGTGGCTTCGGCCATGGGGAAGGACGCAGTGATGAGCGGTGCCAGGTCCAGCCGCCTGTCGTTGATGAGCTTGACCGCCAGCGCAAACTCGGCGTGGAAACGGAAGGATCCACACACCTGCAATTCCTTGGCCACGATCACGTTCTGGGGGATGCTCACGTCGCCGCCCATGCCCAGTTGCACCACGGTGCCACGTGGTCGCATCACCTCCAGCCCGTCGCGCAAGGCGCGTTCGTTGCCGGAGCATTCAAACATCACATCGAAGCTGCCCTTGTCGGCGGCGTTGCGCGCCACCCAGCTGTTGTCAGTGGCGGCATTGATGGTCTGGGCAGCGCCCATGCGCGCGGCAATGAGCAGTGGCTCGTCCACCACGTCGGTGGCCACCACTTCGGCTGCACCATGCAGTTTTGCAGCCGCCACGGCCAGCACGCCAATGGGGCCGCAGCCCGACACCAGCACCCGCTTGCCCAGCAGTGACCCGGCGCGGCTGACGGCGTGCAACACCACCGAGAAGGGCTCGGCCAGCGCGGCGGTGGCCAGCGGCACGCCTTCGGCCACGGTGTGGCACTGGCTGGCATTGCACACCAGCGCGTTGCGGAAGGCGCCCTGGATGTGGGGCGTGCGCATGGCGCTGCCGTAGTAGCGCATGTCCAGGCACTGGTTGGGCAGGCCTTCCAGGCAGTACTTGCAGGCCGCACAGGGCCGGCTGGGGTTGACAGCCACGCGGTCGCCCACCTTGACGCTTGTCACGTCATCGGCCACGGCGGCCACGGTGCCGGCCACTTCATGGCCCAGCACCATGGGTTCCTTCATGCGCACGGTGCCAAAGCCGCCGTTCTTGAAGTAGTGAAGGTCAGAGCCGCAGATGCCGCCCATGGCCACCTGCACCAGCACCTGGCCGGGCCCGATGTCACCTGCGTCTTGCTCGTCCAGTCGCAAGTCAAGCGGTGCGTGCAGCACCAGGCACATGCAGCGGTATCGCATAGGAACTTCCTGTCGTGGTGGGTTGGGGGTGCTGAAGAAGCCTCAGCGCGTCATCATCTGCAGCGGCCACATCACGATCTGCGGGAACAGCACCAGCAAGAACATGACGATGGACTGCGCCACCATGAAGGGCATGACGCCCTTGATGGCGCCGCTCATGGGGATCTTGGCCACGCCACACACCACATTGAGCACCGTGCCCACGGGCGGCGTGACCAGGCCGATGGCGTTGTTCATGATGAAGAGCACGCCAAAGTACACCGGGTCGATGCCGGCCTGCTTGATCACCGGCATCAGCACCGGCGTCATGATCAGCACCGTGGGCGTGAAGTCGAGCGCCGTGCCCACCACCAGCACCATGGCCATGAGGGCCAAGGTGAGCAGCATCTTGTTGCCCATCAGCGGCTCCACCAGTTCGGCCAGTTGCTGCGGGATGTTGGCCGTGGTGATGAGCCAGGCCGACACACCGGCCGCAGACACCAGGAACATGATCACCGCCGTGGTCTCGGCCGCGCGGTAGAACAGGCTGAAGAGTTGCCCGGGTTTGATTTCGCGGTAAACCACCAGGCCCACGAACAACGAATACACGGCCGCAATGACGGCCGCTTCGGTGGGCGTGAAGACGCCGAACTTCAAGCCACCCACGATCACCAGCGGCAGCACCAGTGCCCACAGGGCTTGCCGCGTGGCGGTGATGCGCTCGGCCGTGTTGCGCTTGGGCTCGACCGTGACCTTGTCGCGGCCGATCGACCAGCGCCACGCCAGCATGATGGCCAGGCCCATCATCAATCCCGGCACGATGCCGGCGATGAAGAGCTTGGTGATGGACACCCCACCGGCCACGCCAAAGATGATCATGCCGATGGACGGCGGGATCACCGGCGCGATGATGCCGCCGCAGGCAATGAGTCCGCACGAGCGGTTCACGTCGTAGCCCGCCTTGCGCATCATGGGGATCAGCACCGACGCCAGCGCCGCCGTATCGGCCACCGCCGAGCCCGACAGCGACGCCATGATCACCGCCGCCACCACGGCCACGTAACCCAGGCCGCCACGAATGTGGCCCACCCACGCCATGGCCATCATGATGATGCGGCGGGTCATGCCGCCGGCGTTCATGAACTCGCCAGCCAGCATGAAAAATGGCACCGCCAGCAGCGGAAAGCTGTTGGCACCGTCCCACATGTTCTGGATCACGATCTGCGGGTCGGTGACGCCCATGTAGAACATCATGCAGATGCCGCAGCCGATCAGCGCAAAGGCCACCGGCATGCCCAGCGCCATAAGACCAAGCAGGGAGCTGATGAAGACCAGGATGGTCATGACTTGGCTCCGGAGTGTCCCGTTGCATGCGCGGCACGCGCTTTTTGTTCGTCCATCATGGATTCGGTGTCCAGCGCCTCGGGCATGCCTTCTTCGTGCACGTCGATGAGTTCGTCGTCATGCACCTTGCCGGCAAAGAGCCGGATCAGGTTTGAAGTGCAGATGACGGCGATGGCCGTGCCGGTGATGTAGCTCACCCCAAACACCCACAGCATGCTGATTTGCGCCACCGGCGACGCGTTGCCGGTGATGATGTCGTGCTGCAGGTAAGTGCCGTAGACGATGTACAGGCAGCACACCAGCATGATGGCCTGGCTGATGCCCCAGCACACGCGCCGGCCGAACACGGGCAGCGCCTGCACCAGCATGTCCACACCCAGATGCGCGCGGCGGCGCATGCCCACGATGGCGCCCAAGAAGGTCATCCACACGAAGGCATAACGCGGCATTTCCTCTGACAGGTCAATGCCGGTGTTGAAGAACAGCCGCAGCAAGACGTTGCCAAAGACCATGACCAGCATGACCACCATGCACAGCACCATCATCACTTCCAGCGCACGCGTAAACGTGTCTGCAACCAGGCTGAGCGCCTTGCCCATGGGGGAGTCTCCCGGTAAAGGCCCTGCGGCCGTGGGGCGCCTGCGGGTGCAGGCGCCCGTGCACGCAAGGTGTTACTTGGCAGCGCGTGCGGCGGCGATCTCGGCGTAGAAGCCCTTGACGAAGTCTTCGCCGATGATGGGCGCGAACTTGGCCACCACGGGCTTGACGCGATCCTGAATGCGCGCCAGTTCGGCTGCGCTGACCATGTCCACCGTCACGCCAGCGGCCTTGAACTTGGCGATGACGTCGGCGTTGCCCTGATCCAGCAGTTTGCGCTGCAGTTGCCCGGCTTCGGTGGCGGCCTTCTGGATGCCGGCCTTGTCGGCCGGGGTCAAGGTGTCCCAGAACTTCTTGGACGCCACCAGCGCCACGGGCGTGTACACGTGGTTGGTGACGGAGATGTGCTTTTGCACCTCTTGCATCTTGTTGGCGTACATGTGCAGCAGCGGGTTCTCTTGCCCGTCCAGCGCCTTGATTTCCAGCGCCGGGAAAACTTCAGCAAAGGCCATGGGCACGGCGTTGGCGCCTATGGTCTTCCAGGTCTCCAGAGCCACCGGGTTGGCCATGACACGAATCTTCAGGCCCGACACGTCCTCAAGGCGGTTCACACCGCGCTTGCTGTTGGACAGGTTGCGAAAACCCATGCCGGTCCAGGCCAGGCCCACCAGGCCGCTGGGTTCAATCTTCTCGAAAATCTTCTTGCTCGACGCACCGTCCAGCACGGCATACACCTCGCGTTCGTTCTGGAACATGAAGGGCAGATCCCACACCTGCACTTCCTTGACGCGGGTGGACAGCGGCGCCAGCGTGCCGATGTACAGCTCTTGCGTGCCGGCCTGCACCGCCTGCAGTTGTTTTTCGTCGCTGCCCAGCACAGCGCTGTGATACGCCTGCACCTTGACGTTGCCCTTGGTGTAGGTGCCCACCAGTTCAGCGAACTTGTTCATGGCGGCAGCCTGCGGGTGGCTGTCGGGCATGGCGTGGCCGATCTTGGCCTTGATTTCGGCCCATGCGCCCGTGGAGGCCAGCGCCAGGGTGGCAGTCACGGCCAACGCCAGCCGGCGCGTGGCAAATATGGATGCAGTCTTGAAAGTCATCGTCGTATCTCCGTCGTTGTGAGGGTGGTGAAAAAACACAGGGGCGCCACGGCGCCTGAAGCGCACAGGGGCGCTGCGGCACCTGAAGCACACAGGGGCGCCGCAGCGCCCGAAGCACAGACCTAGAGCACGGCCGAAAACCCACCGTCCACATAGAGGATCTGGCCATTGATGTAGTTGGCTGCCGGCGACGCCAGGAACACGGCCACGCCGGCCAACTCTTCGGGCAAGCCCCAGCGCTTGGCGGGGGCACGGCCCTTGACCCAGGCGTCAAAGGCCGGGTTGTCGATGAGGGCCTGGTTCATGTCGGTGAGCATGTAACCCGGGCCGATGGCGTTGGCCTGCACACCGTGCTCGGCCCACTCAGCCGCCATGGCACGCGTGAGCATCTTGATGCCGCCCTTGGACACCGTGTAGGGCGCCACCGTGGCGCGTGCCAAGTCGCTGGTGAGCGAGCCGATGTTGATGATCTTGCCGAACTTGCGCGCCACCATGCGGCGGCCGGCCTCACGTCCGATGACAAAGGCGCTGGTGAGGTTGGTGTCGATCACACGCTGCCATTCGGCGGTGCTCAGGTCCACCATGGGCTTGCGCAACTGGATGCCGGCGTTGTTGACGAGGATGTCCACCGCCACGCCACGTGCGTCCAGATCGGCAAAGGTGCGCAGCACGGCGGCTTCGTCGGTGACGTCAAACACCGCGCCTTCGGCCGTAAATCCAGCAGCGCGCATCTCGTCCACGGCCGTCTGCACACGTTGGGCATGGGTGCCGTTGACGATGATGCCGGCACCGGCCCGGGCCAGGCCTTCGGCCATGGCGCGGCCCAGGCCGCGGCTGGAGCCGGTGATGAGTGCGGTACGGCCGCTCAAGTCAAAGAGTGGGTTGTGCATGGGCGTTTGCGCAAGTGGTTTGCAGGGGGCTTTGCTGAGGGGTTTATGGACGGGTTTGCAGACGGCGCTACAGGCTGCTGCGGCGCACCGAGAGGTCACTGCGCTCAAACACGGCGGGCAGCAGTTCCAGGCCCAGGCCCGGGCCTTCCATCGGGTACACGTAGCCGCCTTCAATGCGCGGCACCGTGGTCACGAGTTCGGTGTACCAGCCGCGGTAGAAGGCACGTACAGATTCCTGGATCAGCGTGTTGGGCTGGCTGAAGGACATGTGCACCGCAGCGGCAAAACCCACAGGGCCGATGCAATCATGCGGCGCAAACGGCCGGTGGTAGGTTTCGGCCATGGCGGCGATCTTGCGGCCTTCGGTCAGACCGCCCGTCCAGCACAAGTCGGCCATCACTACATGCGCAGCGTCACGGTCGAGGTAGTCCTTGTAGGCCCAGCGCGAACCCAGGGTTTCGCTGGCGCAGGTCCACACATGCGTGCTGCGCGCGTATTCGGCCAGCGCCTGTGGCGAATTCATGCGGATCGGGTCTTCAAACCACGTGGGGTTGAAGGGCTCAAGCGCACGCGCAATCTGCTTGGCCACGGGCAGGTTCCACAGCGAGTGGAACTCGACCATGATTTCCATCTTGTCGCCCACGGCCTTGCGGATTTTCTCGAAGGGCTGAACAGCCTTCTTCATTTGCGCGGCGCTGATGAAGAGGCCTTGGTTTTCAATCGCGGCCGGGTCAAAGGGCCAGATCTTCATGGCGCTGATGCCGCTTGCCAGCAGGTCTTCGGCCAGCGCGTCGGCGCGGTGCATGAAACCGTCCAGGTCCTCATACGGGCTTTGGCTGGCGCCCACGCTCCAGTTGGACACCGGTTTGATGTTGGCGCTGCGCACGTAGCCGGTGCCGGCGCAGGTGTTGTAGATGCGTTGTTTGTCGCGGCACAGGCCGCCCAGCATCTGGTGCACGGGCTGGTTGCAGACTTTGCCGAAGGTGTCCCACAGGGCAATGTCGATGGCCGAACAAGCGCGGTATTCAGCCCCGGTGGACGACTGCGCCATTGGCAGGTTGACCATCTCCTTGTTCAGCGCTTCCACATGCAGCGGGTTGCGCCCCAGCAGCCGAATGGCCAGCGTGTCGTGGATGTGCGCTTCGACTGCACCCGCGCCATAAAAGGTCTCGCCAAGGCCAACGATGCCGGCGTCGGTGTGCACCCGCACCCACAGCACGTTGGAGAATTCCTGCGTGCGCAGGGTTTCGATGGCGGTGATCTTCATGGCGTGGGCGGTCAGGGGTAGCTGGCGGTGGGCGTGACGCGTGCCACGGACGCTTCGGGTGCGGCAGGCGTGGCCGGCGCAGCGGGCGCAACCGCTGTACCGGCGGGCGGGTCGGCGGCCAGGGCCTGCAGGATGCGCAGGCTGTCTTCGGCCCAGCTGTCCACCAGCTGGTTCATGCCCATGCGGGCACGCGCAGGGTCGCGCGCAACAATGCCGTCCAGCACTTCACGGTGCAGCGCCATGGAGCCCAGGCCGTCGTCCTTGCTGTGGGTTGAAAACCCGATGGCAAAGGTCAGTGCACCTTCAAGGCTGTGTCGCAAGCCGCTGAGCAGGTCGTTGCCGGCGGCATCAAGAATGTCCAGATGGAACCGCAGATCGGCCGCGATGTGGGCGTCGACCTGGCTTTCTTCACCCATCTCGGCCAGCGTGGCCTGCAGCGCCCGCAGCATGGCCGGTGTGGCGCGCAGCGCAGCCAGTTCAGCGGCGGCGGGTTCGATGATGCGGCGCAGGTCGATCAGGTCACTGATGAGCTTGGCATCAAAGCCGCCGGCAAAACGCCAGCGCAGGATGTCCGGGTCCAACTGGTTCCAGCGCGCCTGGGGGCGCACCCGGGTGCCGGTGCGGGTGCGCACCTGAATCAGGTTTTTCTGCGCCAGCACCTTGACGGCCTCGCGCACCACCGTGCGGCTGACACCCAATTGCGTGACCAGGGCGTCTTCCACGGGCAGCGCTTCGTCGGGCTTGTAGTCGCCGCGCACGATGCGTGCGCCAAGCTCGTCCACCACATGCTCGTGCAGACGTTTGGGCAGGGAAGCAGGGAACCGGTTCATTCATACTATGATATGAAGATTGACTGTCGCGGGCTTGCGGGTTTTCACCAGTCTCGGACAGCCCCACAGGCAAACGCAACAGGCAGGCGCTTGCAGCACGTGCGCAAGATGCCCACGCACGGCGACAGTGGTTGAAAAGTGGTGCGGATCTGGGCCGACATTTGCAGCCCAGGTGCCGCTGGCGGCCAATGGCCGGCAGCCACCGGCCTGTGGCATCAACGCCAGTCCACGCAAGAAGCCACGCTTGGCACGCCAGCGCCACGCGCCGCAGCGGCTGCAGCGCCCGTCACAGCGCCAACCTTGGCCGTGGCGGTCAAGGCGTCTTGAGGATCCAGTCCAGCACGGCCTTCAATTCGGCGTCATTGAGCTTGCTCACGTCATTGGCAGCCATGGGAATGGCACCCCAGTTGCCCGGCCCGCCCTGGCGCACGCGCTGCGACAAAAACGCTATGGCGTCTGCCCGGCCTTTGTACTTGACGGCGATTTCCTTGTATGACGGCCCCACCAGCTTGCGGTCTGCCATGTGGCAGCCCACGCAGCCGGCCTTGAGCGCAATCTGCGGCGAGGCGACGGCGGCGCCGACCTGGGCCAAGCCCAACAAGGCGGCCCCCAAGGCGATA
>CAZUKT010000027.1:0-9854 GCA_964620975.1 uncultured Rubrivivax sp.
GCGGGTGGCGAGCTTGCCTTCCACCGCCGCCTTGGCCAGCATGCCGGCGTCGGCGACCATGGTCTGCACGGCGGTCTGCATGGCGCGCACCGAAGCGGCCAGGGCGCCAACCTCGTCATTCTTGTGGATGTCGATCTGGAAGTCCAGGTCACCCACGGCCATCTTGTTGGCGGCGGCCATGAGCTTGGCGGTGGGTGCGGTGATGCTGCGTGTGACCAGCCAGCCCAGCAGTGCGCACATCGCGGCGGCCACGGCGGCCAGGATCAGGAGCAGCCGTTCGGACGAGTCGGCCAATTGATCGGCGTCCTTGCCTGCCTTCGTGACGAGTTCAGTCTGGAATCCGACCAGGGCGTTGATGGAGCCGATGTAGTCGGTCTGCGTCTTGCGCAGGTCGCCCCCCAACAGGGCCTAGGCCTGCTCGAAGTTGCCTGCCTTGAGCACTTCGAGGTAGCGGTCTTGTTCCCGCACATAGCCCACGCGGGCCTCGACCACCTTCTTCAGCGCCGCCTTGCCGGCGTCGCTGAGGACGGTCTTCTCCAGCTTGTCGAGGCGGTCGCTGATGATCTTGCGCTGGTCGGCGATCTGGTCGATTTCCTTTTGCGACTCGGCCCCCTTGAAGATATAGGCATTGCGCAGCCGCCGGGCGATGGTGTTGACGGCGTCGATGATGTCGTTGGCCGCCACCGTCTTGGGGAACAGGTCCAGCGTCAGGCGCTCGACCTCGGTATTCAGTGCGCCGACACGCGTGTAGCCGATGCCGGCCACCGCCATCAGCAGCACCAGCACAGCGGCAAAGCCCAGGGCCAGCCGGACGCCGATCTTCATATTGGCAAACATGGGTAACGCTCCTAGAAGCTTGTAAAGAGTGGGTGGCCTTAGGCCGGGACGGGTTCGGCCTTCTTCGCAACACCGCTGTGGATGGCCTGCCGCACGAGCGAAGGCACGTCCAGGATCAAGGCCACTTCACCACTGCCGAGAATGGTGGAGCCGCTGATGCACTTGACCTGACTGAACATCTGGCCAAGCGGTTTGATGACGGTCTGGAATTCGCCCAGCAGGGTGTCCACCACCAGGCCGGCTTTTTGTTCGGCATGTTTGAGGACCACGATGTTCTCGCCGCGCGTGGGCGCGCCGGGCACTGAGAAAAGCTGGCGCAGCCGTATGAAGGGCAGCACCTCACCACGCAGGTTGGTGTAGTCGTGGCCGGGCTCGGCCGAGAAGGCAATGCACTCCTCGATCATGTCCAGCGGTATGGCAAAGGTGGACTTGCACACGCCGACGAGGAAGCCGTCGATGATGGCCAGCGTCAGCGGCAGCCGGATGGTCACGGTGGTGCCATAGCCTTCGTTGCTGCTCATTTCCACCGTGCCACGCAGCGCGGTGATGTTGCGCTTGACCACGTCCAGCCCCACGCCACGCCCCGACAGGTTGGTGACCTTTTCGGCGGTGGAAAAACCGGGCTCGAAGATGAGGCTGTAGACCTCGCCGTCGCTCATGTGGTGGCCCGACTCGACGAGCCCGCGCTCCACGGCCTTGGCCAGGATGCGTTCGCGGTTGAGGCCACCGCCGTCGTCCTGCACAGTGATGACGATGGAGCCCGAGTCGTGGAAGGCGTTGAGCATGAGCGTGCCCTGCTCGGGCTTGCCACGCTGGGCGCGCAGTTCGGCAGATTCAATGCCGTGGTCCATGGCGTTGCGCACCAGGTGCATCAGCGGGTCGCTGATCTTTTCAACCACGGTCTTGTCGAGTTCTGTGTCTTCGCCCGCGATTTCCAGCACCACGTTCTTGCCCAGGTCGCGTGACACGTCGTGCACCACACGCTGGAAGCGGTTGAAGGTGGCGCCTATCTTCACCATGCGCAGTTGCAGCGCGCTGTCGCGCACTTCTTCCACCAGCATGCTGAGCTTGGAGGTGCTTTCTTGCAGCTCGCCGATCTGCGCACGCCGCGCAATGAGGTTGACGTTGGCGCCGGCGATGATGAGTTCACCCACCAGGTTGATGAGTTGGTCGAGCTTGTCGGCGTCCACGCGCACGGTTCGGCTCTCTTGCGCGCCGCTGTCCTTGATCTGCTTTTGCTTGACGAGTGCGGCTTCCACCACCTCGGGCTGCACGGCGCGCTGCGCCACCAGCACCTCGCCGATGGGCTTGTCGGGCGCGGCCGCCTGTTGGCGCAGCGCTTCGTCGAGCTCGCGCTGGGTCAGCGTGCCGCAGCGCACCAGTATCTCGCCCAGCTTGGCGTCTTCGCCCTGGCGTTCAATCAGCAGGGCGTACTCGGCAAAGCGGCCGTGCGGCGGCAGGATGTGCAGTTCACAGTCGTCGCGCACGAATTCGAAGACGTTTTCAATGGCCTGCTTGTCAGCGCTGCAGCGGTAGGCCATTTCATAGCCCAGGTAGCAGGTGGTGGGGTCCAGCACGGCCGCGTCGGGCAGGGCACTGTCCACCGTGACCATGCTGACGATCTCGCCCATGGTCTGCAGGTAGCGGATGAAGTTGAGCGGGTCCATGCCGTTGCGCAGCACGTCGGGCCCGGGGCGCAGGCTGATGTGCCAGCAGTCGGTGTGGGCGCGGTCGGCGGCCTCGGGCGCGGCTGCTGCAACGGCCACACCGGGCACGGGCGGGGATTCGCTTGTGGGCTGGGAGGCCGCAGGCGCGGCCAGCAGCACACGCAGTTGCGCCACCAGCGGCTCGCCAGCGGCTTGCAGCGCGGCGTCGGGCTCCAGCTGCCCGGCAGCCAGTGCTTCAATCAGCGCCGAGATGTGGTCGCGGCAGCTCAGCAGCAACACCACCAGGCCTTCGGCCATAGGCAGGCTGCCGTCGCGTACCTGGTCAAGCGCACTTTCGACCACATGCGTGAAGGCCACCACGTGGCCCAGGTCAAAGAGGCCCGCCGAGCCCTTGATGGTGTGCGCGGCGCGGAAGATGGCGTTGACGAGGTCGTCCTTGTCGTCGGCCTGCTCCACGGCGAGCAGCGCCGTTTCCATGTCTTCCAGCAGCTCGCGGCTTTCGGTGACAAAGGTGTGCAGTGCCTGGTCGAGGTTCATGGCGCGGCCTTTGCCGTTGAGTCAGCCGCTGCAAGGGGCGGCAGGGGAAGATGCAGCATTGCCAGCACGTCGCACACGGCCGCGCTGGCTTGCACAAGTTGTGTGCCGCGGCGCTGCGCCAGCAGCAGCAGTTGCACGCCGGCGGTGTCGATTTCGGTGACTTCGCTCAGGTCCAGCGCGGCTGGCGCGGGCTCGGCCAGCAGCAGCGGCTTGAGCGCCTCGGCGCAGAAGATGGTTATTTCGCCGTCGACGCACAGGGCTTCGGGGGTAACTGGGGTGGCCGGTTTCAAGCGGTTCTCCTTTTTGCGCGGCGGCGACGGGGGGGGGGCGTCAACTCACGGCAGGCAGAGCTTTTGCACAGCGCCAAGCAGTTGCTCGGGCTTGAAAGGCTTGACCACCCAGGCGCGCGCACCGGCGGCCTGGCCTTCGCGTTTTTTGGCTTCGGCCGACTCGGTGGTCAGCATGATGATGGGCGTGAACTTGTAGTTGCCCATCTGCTTGACGGCCTTGAGGAACTCGATGCCGTCCATGTTGGGCATGTTCACGTCGCTGATGATCAGGTGCACTTTTTGCCCCGTCAGCTTGGTGAGCGCGTCCTTGCCGTCCTTGCCTTCGAGCACCGAATAGCCGGCGCTGCGCAAAGCTATGCCCACAACTTCACGCATGGAGGCGGAGTCGTCGACGATCATCACAGTCTTGGCCATGGCGTTTTCAGGAGCTAAAAGAAGGTGATCTCGGTCTCTTCGCTCTTGGCGACGACTTCACCGCTATGCACCTTGTGCTGATCGGACATGACGTAGGTTTTCTTTAGCTCTGTAAGCAAACCTTCTGAATCCAGTGGCCGCAAAAGCCCACTTTGTGCATAGGCCTGGGACTGCTCCTGCATCAGCGGCGGAATGCGCCCGATGTTGGTGATGACCTGGCTCATGATCTGGCTCACACGGTCTTGAAACTGCAGTTGCACCAGCGCGTCGTTCACCTCGCGCTTGATGCCCACACTTTCGTCCTTGAGCAACTGGCTGGCACGTTGCAGGGCGTCGGTGATGGCCTTGAAGTCATGCAGCACCTTGCCGATGGAGGCACGCGCCACTTCCATGGACTGGTCTTCCTGGCGCACCGATTCACCCACCACCTTGCAGGTGTCGGTGATGGCCGCGCTGATGAGGTCCACCTTTTCGGCAATGCGCCGGCCGGTGTCGCCCGACTGCAGGCTGAGCATGCGGAACTCTTGCGCCACCACGGCAAAACCACGGCCGAATTCGCCGCTGCGTGCGGCTTCGATGGCGGCGTTCAGCGAAAGCAGGTTGGTCTGCTGCGCGATCTTGGCCACGTCGGCGGCCATGTCGTGCAGCTCTTGAATGAAGCGGTCCAGCGCTTGCACCTTGCTCAGCATGGCCACCAGGCTCTGGCCGGCCGACTGTTGCGATTCGATCACCGCGTCCAGCTCGGTCTGGCTGCGGCCAAACACGGCCACCAGGCCGGTGTCGCGGTCGTCCACCATGCTGGTTTCCATGCTGGCGGTGCTGACGGCCTGGTCCAGCTTGGCGGCAATGCCGGCAAACTGGCGCGAAAGGGCCGACACGGCGCCTTCCATCTGCTCGCGTGAGGTTTCAATGTGCCGGCACCACACGGGCGCCAGTTCCTGGCCAAAGTGCTCTTGCCCGGCCACGTAGTCCTTGATGGATTGCAGCAGCGCGGCTTCGATGGCGCGCTGGCGCAGGCTCAGCGCCAGGCCGGCGGCGGCCAGGGCAGGCGCCAGCAACAGCGGCCACAGGCTGAACCCGCCCACCGCCAGCACCGCGCCTGCGGCCACCAGCCCCAGGGCGGTGGAAGACCAGGCCTTTGTGCCGGCTTTGCCCACGATGTCCACGCCACTCACTCCACACATTCGATTGGGTTGAATGTTGGACCGATGGCGCCAGCGCAGTCGCCAGATCAGACGGGCCTTTTGCCGCCTACTCCGCGCCGGGGCGCGTCGCGCACCGGCTGGTCAAACTGGCGCGGTGGGGGTCTCGGCCGCCACGGGCGTGGCCGCCGCCGGCAGGCCCGGCAGCGTGAAGAAAAAGCTGGAACCCGTGCCGGGTGCCGAGCGCAGCCAGATGCGGCCGCCGTGCCTTTCAAGAATGCGCCTGGCAATGGCCAGGCCGATGCCGCTGCCGTCGTACTTGCCCCGTTCGTGCAGGCGCTGGAACATCTGGAAGATGCGTTCGGCGTATTGCGGCTCGATGCCGATGCCGTTGTCTTGCACGGCAAAGGTCCAGGGGTCGTGGGCGCCACTGCGCTCGGCCTTGACCATGATCAAGGGTGCCTCTTCACTGCGAAACTTCAACGCGTTGCCCAGCAGGTTCAGCAGCAACTGATGCAGTTGCCCTTCATCGGCCAGCACCCAGGGCAAGGCGGACACCAGCACCGCAGCGCCTGCGGCTGAAATGCGCGGGGCCAGCACATGCAGCACCTTGGCCAGCACGGCGCCGCTGTCCACCGGCGCAAGCGGCTTGCCCTGCGAGCCCACGCGGGCAAAGGCCAGCAGGTCGGCCACCAGTTGCTGCATGCGGCGGGCGCCGTCCACGGCGTAGAAGATGTACTTGTCGGCGCGCTCGTCCAGCTGCCCCTGGTAGCGCTGCGCCAGCAGCTCGGTGTAGCTGGCCACCATGCGCAGCGGCTCTTGCAGGTCGTGTGACGCGATGTAGGCAAACTGCTCCAGGTCGGCGTTGCTGCGGCGCAGTTCGTCGTCGCGCTGCTTGCGGTCGGTGATGTCGATGATGGACGCCAGCGTGAAGCGGCCGTCGGGCATGTCGATGGTGCTCAGGCCCACGTCTATCGGCACCTCGGTGCCGTCTTGCCGCAGGCCCACCACGTCGCGCACGCCCCGCATGTCGCGGGTCTGGCCGTGTACCGCCTGCCGCGCCATGTTGGCGCGGTCAGTCTCATGGGTGGCGCGCGCCCGCGGCGGCACCAGCACCTCCACGGGCAGGCCGGTGAGCCCGCCGCTGGCGTAGCCAAACAAGGCTTCGGCCTTGCGGTTGGCCAGGGTGACGACACCCTGGCTGTTGACCAGCACAAAGCCGTTGGGCGCGGCTTCCACCACCAGCCTGAAGCGCTGCTGGGCAAGCTGGTTCTGCGTCTCGGCTTCGGTCTGGTGGGTGAGGTCGCGAAACACCATCAACATGCCGCTGGGGCTGCCGTCGGCGGCATGCGTGAGCGTGGCGTTGGCGCGCAGCGGCGTGAGCTTGCCGCTGCGGGCGATGACCGTGATGTGCTGCTGGTCACGCACCGAAATGCCTTGCTGCAGCATCAGGTCCACCGGGTTGGTGTCCAGGTAAGCGGCCGGCCGGCCCTGGCGCGCAAACACGTCCCAATAGCTGCAGCCCAGGGCCTCGGCCTCGGTCCAGCCCAGCACACGTTCGCCCACTTCGTTCAGCGCCGTCACGCGGCCCATGCGGTCGGTGGCTACCAGCCCGGCGTCGATGCTGGCCAGGGTGGTGGCCAGCAGGCGTTGCGCCTGCCCGGTGCTGGCCGCCGTGCTGCCCGGGCCCGGCGGCGGCGCGGGCGGCTCAGCGGCCAAAGATGCCCCGCAACACATCCTTGACGCCGGGCTTCTTGTTCGGCTCTGCGGGCTTGGCCGGTGCGGGCTCCGGGCTCTCGGGCGCTTCAGCCTCGGGCATCTCCATGCCCAGCATGGCCATGCTCACCGACTTGACGCGCAGCTTCACGGCCCACACCGGTTCCCACGGCACCTTGGGGTCGGTGGGGCGCGGTGGGTGCGCCAGGTGCGTTTCGTGGCCGTAGGCGATGAAACGCAGCATGGCGCCTTCGGCCGGGAACACACCCTTGGGCACGGCGCATTGCGTGCTTTGCGGCACCAGCAGCACCTGCTCCTTGAGCCAGCGGTCTACGGCGGGGTTGGTCTGGTAGTCCATCAGGCCAAAGCCGATGTCGGGCTGCTCGCTGCTGGTCCACAGGATCATTTCGCCTTCGTCCTTGCCGGTCTGGCGCATGCCCATGCCGGTGATGAAGTAAGCGCGGGCGTGGGGCAGCGCGGCCCATTCCAGGCGCGTGACACCCGCGTCGTCTTTTTGCTTGATGTGCACGGGGGGCATCAGGTCTTGCGCCGCTCCCAGCTGAAAACGAAACCCTTCGGGCACGCCCGCGCCGCTGAAGGCGTGTTCACCCACCAGGCTGGCGGGCGCCGGCACCATGCGGGGATCAGCGGGGCTGGGCCACACCGGCCGGCCCACGGCGGCGTGGGTGCCGCGCTGCGTGGCGCGCCGCGACTGGAAGAACTTGGCCATGTCGGCGGCCGACACGTTGGCAAAGTCCACCACCTTGGGCTGGCCGGGGCGCACCTTGTCGCCACAGCCCCAGTACAGCAGCATCTTGCCCTTGGGTCGTTCAAAGTCGGGCTCTGTGGGGCGATCATCGCCAGGGTCGGGTGCCGGCTTGGCGCTGGCCGGCGGCGGGCTCTGCATCTGCAGTGCGGGGCTCAAGAAGCCGGCCGGCACGCTGTGCTGGGCAGCGTCAAGCTGCGCATTGCGGCGCGTGTACAGCGTCACGTCCACCCAGCGGCCTGGCGACATGGCCTGCGTCTGCCCAAAGCTGTTGGCGCCCCGCCCGCCACCGCCCAGCAGGTTGCCCAGCATGGCCATGGGGTTGGCGCCGGCGCCGCCTGCGCCCGGCATGCCGCCCATTCCCATGGGCATGCCCATGCCGCCAAAGGTGGCCACGTCAATCCAGGCCTGGGCTTCGGGTGGTTTGACCACCTGCTTGGGCTGCGCCAGCACCGCCGTCACGGCAAGGCTGGTCAGGCTCAGGGCAAAAAGGCAGCGGGACGCGGTACACAAAGTCATGGCGGGCTCCAGCAGATGAACCGTGCGCAGCTTAGGCTTGTTGCCGTGGGCGCGCCATTGGGCAGGGCAGGGGCGGCTTGATGCACGTCATGCCCGCATGCAGGCACGCCGGGCCCCGCCGGTGGCGCGGGGCCGGCTTACAGTGCCGCCATGCAAATCACCATTGAACCCGGCGTGACCCTGTACGTGGACGTAGAAGGCTGCGGCCTCGTGCCCCAGGGCCCGCACATGCGCGAAAAGCCCACGCTGATCCTGCTGCACGGCGGCCCGGGCTACGACCATTCCAGCTTCAAACCCATCTTCAGCCAACTGGCCGACGTGGCGCAGATCGTCTATGTAGACCACCGGGGCCACGGCCGCAGCAGCCGCCGCCCGGCCGCCGAATGGACACTGGACACCTTTGCCGACGACGTGGTGCGCCTGTGCACCGTGCTGGGCATCACCAAGCCCATCGTGCTGGGGCAGAGCTTTGGCGGTTTTGTGGCCCAGCGTTACCTGGCCCGCCACCCGGCGCACCCGGCCAAGGTGGTGTTGTCGAGCACCAGCCACCACATGGGGTTGCAGCGCAAGCTGGCGATGTTTGAAAAGCTCGGCGGCGCAGACGCACGCGACGCGGCGCAGGCCTTCTGGAGCGCCCCCAACGCCAGCACCTGGGCACGCTACAACCTGGCCTGCAAGCACCTGTACAACGTGTTGCCGGCCCATGCCGACACGGGCGCGCGCACGGTGTTCAACGAAGAGATCCTCTTCACGTCGGCCAGCGGCGAACAGCAGACCATGCAGTTGCTGCCCGGCCTGGCGCAGGTGCAATGCCCGGTGCTGGTGATGGTGGGCGAGCAAGACCCGGTGACACCATTGCAGGACGCGCTGGACATCGCCGCCGCCATACCGGCGCCCTGGGGCCGCCTGGTGCGCTTTGCCAACGCCGGCCACGGCGCCTGGCGCGACGAGCCCGAAGCGGCCATGGCCGTGCTGCGCCAGTTCATCACCGATGCCACCTGAAGACGGCCACGCCAACCCCATGCAAACCGTGGCCGTGATCGACTTTGAAACCACCGGCATGTCGCCCGCACAGGGCGCACGCGCCACCGAGATTGCCGCCGTGCTGGTGCAGGGCGGGCAGATCGTGGGCCGCTTTCAAAGCCTGATGAACAGCGGCGCGTGGGTGCCGCCTTTCATAGAGCAGCTCACCGGCATCAGCAACGCCATGCTGCAGGCCGCGCCACCGGCCCGCGCCGTGATGCACGAGGTGATGCGCTTCACCCAAGGCTGCCCGCTGGTGGCGCACAACGCGGCCTTTGACCGCGGCTTCTGGGTGGCCGAGGCCGCCATGGCCGACTGCGATGCCGACCCGGCGCACACCTTTGCCTGCACGCTGCTGCTGTCGCGCCGGCTGTACCCGCAGGCCGACAACCACCGGCTGGGCACACTCGCGCGCCTGCATGCGCTGCCCGACAACGGCCGCGCCCACCGCGCACTGGCCGACGCGCTGACCACCGCGCAATTGCTGCTGCGTTTGCAGCAGGACGTGGCTGCAATGCTGGCCTGCGCCAACGCCGAAGCCGCCGTGGACCACGCGCTGATGTGTGAACTGCAGCGCGTGCAGCGGCACCAGGTGCCGCGCTGGCTGCAGAGGCTCGGCACCACGCCAGCGGCAGCCGCGTAGGGGTGTCGGGTGGCTGCCGGCTGGGCCGCAGTGGCGGGCCAAGCGTGGGCAAACGTGCGGGTGATGGGCTTCATGGTGCGTCTGATCCGTGGGGTTGCTGTGCCCCCCAAGATTGGCGCGTGGACGTCAGAGCACGCCTGCTGGCGCACACGCTAGTGCCCGCGTCAGAGCTGGCCGCTGGCAGGCGGCCAGTCCTTCGGCAGCCACTCACGGCCGCGCAGGCGGCCGTTCGGCGCGGCCTCAGCCTGGCCGCTGGCAGGCGGCCAGTCCTTCGGCAGCCACTCACGGCCGCGCAGGCGG
>CAZUKT010000027.1:9954-18781 GCA_964620975.1 uncultured Rubrivivax sp.
CCGTTCGGCGCGGCCTCAGAGCTCGTCGTACTTTTTGTTGTGGCCGCGTGACAGCGCCACGGGGTAGCGTTCTTCGTTGCGGTCTATCTTGCGCTGCGCGGCCTGCACCAGGTTCACGTCCAGCGCGCTGGACAACTGCAGCAGGTAGATAAAGACGTCGGCCATCTCGGCGGCCACTTCGTCGCGCTTGCCGCTTGGCAGGCTGCGGCTTTGCTCGTCGGTGAGCCACTGAAACGGCTCCAGCAGTTCCCCCGCCTCCACCACCAGCGCCGACGCCAGATTCTTGGGCGAATGAAACTGCAGCCAGTCGCGGGCCTGGGCAAACTGCAGCAGGCGCGTGCGCAGGCCTTCAACGGTGTCTGGGGTCATGGTGGGGCCGGGCTCGGGCGTTGCGGTGGATGGTGCGTGTGGGGTGCAGCTTGCCGCGTGCAGCGTGCAACTTGCCGGCCCATTCTGCACGGCGTGCCTGCGGCGCGCCGCAGGCCGCCAGGCGCGCTGGACCTTGGCCGGGGCGGCTGCGGCGGGCCCCGGTGTAGAGTGCTTGGTTTTTCGCCTGGAAGGCCACTGCCGGCATGGAGCCAGAGTTACCGCGTCCCGGCCTTCACGGCTCGGCGCTTGTTGGATTGCTGGCACAACTGGCCCTGATGGACGGCCCCGCAACCGCCCCGCACACGGTGCAGGGCCTGGGACGCTGGCTGGGCTGGGAAGACGCCATATCGCTTGCCGCCGCACTGCAGACACCAGACGCCGCAAGCCTGGGCCTGACCAGCCCGGCGCGTGCGCGCAAGCTGGCGCTGCAACTGCAGCGTGACTTGCTGCGCCTGCGCACAGACCTGGGCCGGGCACTGGCCCAGCGCGACAGCTACGCAAGCGGCACCGGCTTTGCGCCCTACCGGCAGCGCTACGGGGCGCTCCAGCAGGCCATGGCACAAGGCATTGGCCCCCTGCGTGCCCAGGCCCGCGTGGCCGTGGCGCTGGTGTCGCCCCAGATGAACCGCCTGGCCGCCATGGACGCCGTGGTGGGCCAGGCGCTGGGTGGCCGCGAGCAGGCCTTGCTGGCGATGCTGCCCACGCTGCTGGAAAAGCACTTCTTGCGCTTGCGCCAGGCGCATGAGGCGGCTTTGGCGGACCCGGCCGCAACAGCGGCCGCGTCCACCGCTACATCCACGGCCACACCCGACAGCAGCGACTGGCTGGACACTTTTGAACAAGACATGCAGCGCATGCTGCTGGCCGAGCTTGATTTGCGGCTGCTTCCGCTGCAAGGGCTGCTGGACACGCTGCAAACCTTGAACACAACCCACACACCCAACACGCAAGCAGATTCATGAACAAGCACTTGTATCGCGCTGCCGGCCTGGTGGGCCTGCTGGCCATAGGCTGGGTGGGCGCGGGCTACCTGCGCACCAACCTGCTGGCGCTGGGCATGACGCTGCTCATTGGCGGCTTCTACCTGATGGGTGCGCTGGAATTGCGGCGCTTCCATCGCGCCACCACGGCGCTGGGCCAAGCCCTGGCCACAGGGGCCGCGGCAGCCCAGCCCCCGGCACAGCTGGGCGACTGGCTGGCCCAGGTGCCTGACAGCCTGCGCCACGCGGTGCGGTTGCGCATTGAAGGCGAGCGTGTGGCCCTGCCGGGCCCGGCGCTCACGCCCACCCTGGCCGGCCTGCTGGTGCTGCTGGGCATGCTGGGCACCTTTGTGGGCATGGTGGCCACGCTGCACGGCACCGGCATTGCGCTGGAGCAGGCCACCAGCTTGCAGACCATGCGCGATTCACTGGCCGCACCGGTGCGCGGCCTGGGCCTGGCGTTTGGCACGTCGGTAGCCGGTGTGGCGGCTTCGGCCATGCTGGGGCTGATGTCGGCCCTGTGCCGGCGCGAGCGCGGGCAGGCGGCGCAGGCGCTGGACACACTGGCCACCACCGTGCTGCGCCCCTTTACCCGCGCGCACCAGCGCGAAGAGGCCGCCAGGCTGCAGCAGCAGCAGGCGCAATGGGTGCCCGTGCTGGCCGGCCAGCTGCAGGCCCTGATGGCACAGCTGGACGCCCAAGCCACGCAGTCCAGCCAGGCCCTGCTGGCCAGCCAGGACCGGTTTCAGGGCCAGGCAGAAGCCGCCTACCGGGCGCTGGCCACGTCGGTGGGCCAGGCCCTGCAGCACAGCCTGGCCGAAGGCGCCCGCATGACCGCCGCCGCGCTGGAGCCCGCCGTGCTGGCCACCATGAACGGCATCACCCGCGAGACGGCCGCCCTGCACGGCCACATCGCCAGCACCGTGCAGCAGCAACTGAACGGCTTTGACCAGCGCTTTGAGCAGCGCGCCAACACCTGGCTGGGCACGGTGGGCCAGCAGGCGCAGCAGCAGTCGGCCGCGCTGGTGCAAGCCCTGCAGCAGGCGCACACCAGCCAGCAAACCCTGGTGGCCACGCAAGAAGCGCAACGCCAGGCCGCCTGGGCTGACACGCTGCACGCCCTGGCCGCGCAACTGCACCAGCAATGGCAGCAGGCCGGCGCGCAGGCGCTGGGCCAGCAGGCGCAGATCTGCGCCACGCTGGAGCTCACGGCCAGCCACATCACCGCGCAGGCCGAGGCACAAGCGCGCAGCACGATGGCCGAGATCAGCCGCCTGGTGCAGGCCGCGTCTGAAGCACCGCGCGCGGCGGCCGACGTGGTGGCGCAACTGCGCGGCAAGCTGACAGACAGCCTGGCGCACGACAACGCCATGCTGCAAGAACGCACGCAGCTCATGGCCACGCTGAACACCCTGCTGGGCGCCGTGCAGCACACGTCCACCCAACAAAAGGCGGCCATCGACACCCTGGTGGCGTCTACCGCCGCAGGGCTGCAACAAGCCGGGGCACGCTTTACCGAGAAGATGGACGCCGAGTCGGCCCGCATGGAAACTGCGGCCGCCTTGGTGGCCAGCAGTGCGGTGGACGTGGCCAGCCTGGGCGAAGCCTTTGGCGCCGCCGTGGACCAGTTCAGCGGCGCCAGCGGCCAGCTCGGCACGCACCTGCAGCGGGTGCAAGAAGCGCTGGGCAAATCCACCACGCGCAGCGACGAACAACTGGCCTACTACGTGGCCCAGGCCCGAGAAGTCATCGACCTGAGCCTGCTGTCGCAAAAGCAGATCGTGGACGACCTGCAGCGCCTGGCCAGCACACGCACGGCCGCTGCCGCCGCCTGACCATGGACGGCACCGACACCGACGCCGGCCACGAACCCAGCACGCCCGTGTGGGCCGTGTTTGGTGACCTGATGGCCGGGCTGCTGGGCGCTTTTGTGCTGATCCTGGTGTGCGCCCTGGGCATGCAGGTAGAGCTGGCCACGCAGCTGCAAGACGAAGTGAAAAAACGCCAGGTGGAAGTGCAGCGCCGCGAAGCGCTGGAGCGGGCGCTGGCCATACCCCTGGCCGAAGGCCGTGTCACCCTGAACAACGGCCGCATCGGCATCAGCAGCAGCGTGCTCTTTGCCTTCAATTCAGACCAGTTGCAACCCGAAGGCCGGCGCCTGCTGAAGAGCCTGGCCACCACGCTGGCCGCGTACCTGACCGCACGCGACGAGATCCTGATGGTGAGCGGCTTTACCGACGACCGGCAAATGCGCGAAGGCAGCCAGCAGTTTGCCGACAACTGGGCCCTTTCGGCACAGCGTGCACTGACCGTGACACGCGCCTTGATCGAAGACGGCGTGCCTTCGTCAGCCATCTTTGCCGCAGCGTTTGGCGCCGAGCAGCCGGTGGCGCCCAACAACGACGCCACCGGCCGCGCGCTGAACCGGCGCGTGGAAATCACGCCCACGCCCAGGCCGTCCAACAAAAAGGAGCGTGGCGCGTGAACGCGGCCGCCGGCATGTCCGGGCTTGGTCAACAAACCGGCTTGGACACCGCCAGCGCCATAGCAGCGCTGCGGGCGCGTGGCGCGCCACGGCTGGACCCGGTGCGCCTGCGCCACATCGAAGCGCTGGCACGGCGGGCGGCTGCCCACCACGGCCCCACGCGCCGGCTGCTGGACGACAAGCTGGCGCGCCTGCTGGCGGCTTGCAGCGCGCAGGTGGATGCGGCCCAGCGCGCTGCCGCCGCACCGCCGGCGCGCGCACCGTCAGGTACAGCGCTGGCCGAGTTGCTGGCGCACATGGCGCACATGGCGCAAGCCCAGCAGGCGCCGAACACGCCGCAGACGCCACACGTTTCACCCATGCCACACACGCCACACACGCCAGGCATGGTTGAACTGAAGGCCATCCGCAACTACCGCAGCACCTGGGCACGGCTGAAGCTGGACCAACGTTTGCATCAACTGCTGGCCCAGGTGCCCGGCAACGCGGGCCCGCTGCACACACAACGGCTGCTGCATGAAGCGCTGACGGCAATGCGCGCCGCGTCGCCGCAGTACCTGCAGCACTTGATGGCGCAGGTGGATGCGTTGTTGTGGCTGGAGCGGGCGGGTGGGGAAGGCGTTGGCGTGGCAACGAACCGTCTGAAAGCGTCTGTCACCCGAACGACGCCCTGAAGGTCGTTGCGTCCAGACTGCAATGTTGTTCGATGGAGCCCTTCAACTGGAACAGTCGCGGTGCCGCCCTGAAGTCAAAGAGCCTGTAGAGATGAAAACGCGGCGCCTGATCCTGCGCAAACCGCACTTCATTGGCCGACACGAAAAAGGGCGTTCTTTCACCAAAGCTGGTGGTCTTGACCTCAATGAAGCGCTGGCTGCCGTCGAGCTCAAAAGAACGAATGTCATAGCCAAGCCCATCGCCGTCTACTTGTGATGCGTGGACCACCTGGTCGGCCAGTTGCCCGGCACCCAGATGGCTCAGGCGCCAACGCTCGAAGCTCAGCGCAAACGCCTCGCCCGCCAAACCGAGCGAACGATTCTGGGCCTCTCGCTCCAGATAGTCGCGCTTGGCCGGCACACCTGCGTAGGGTGCCAAAGGCTCTCTGGCTGCGTGCTGGCGTTGGGGCGCGGGCGTTGCGACACGGCTGAAATCCAGCGTATCGGCATTGGCTGCCGGCCGCTGCACAGCCAACAGCGTTGCCTCGTCGAGCAGCGCATGTTTGGACACCTGCGATGACACGGCGTCCACCAGCACGCTGCGCTGGAAGTTGGCCCTGGGCTTGTAGCCACGCAAATACGGGAATCCCAACTCCAGCATTACCGCGCTGATGTTGCAGTGCTTGAACTCGATGGAGCCGCCCGTGCGCCCTGGCAATTGCGCCAGCAGCTGCCGGCGCCTGGCTGTTTTGTTGTAGTTCTGTCCGGTCAGTTCACTGGTCAACATCGCAAGATAGTCGGTGACGATCAACGCGACTTCCTCACGGCGCCAATCGGTACCGGCGATCAAGTCAACCTGCCCGGCCTGTAAACCGATGGCGTCTGGTTCAGGTTCGGCGCCACCTGACTGGCCATATGCGAAAGTGGGAGCGTTGGCTTTTCGGGTACTTGGGTCATCGAAAGAAGTGTTTCAGCCTTCGGCCGCGCCGTCCACCCAACTTTTCATTGCTGCCCGCCTTTGCCATGGCCATTTCTTGCAGCGGAACCTGGGTCCGGAAAGGCCGGGCCAAGCGCTCCACAAGCCACGCCGCCCCACCATGCCGCTGATACGGCAAAGGGGCCGGCCGCCAAAGACAATTGGCGACAACGGCTTGACAAGACCGCTGCCGCAAACCGTGTGCGGGATCAACCCGCTTGGTGTCAGCTGGGCCGAGCCCGCCGCGCCACACCTGCGGCCAGCAGGGCGATGCCCACCAAGCCCAGTGACGCCGGCTCGGGCACCGTGCATTGGCCCGTGCCCACGGCGATGCACAGGCTGCCCACCTGCACGTCCAGCTGGCCGTAGTTCAGGCCGGTGAACATGCGTTCAAAGTCAAGGTCACTGCCCAGCGTGAACTGCGACGTGCCGTTGGCCGCGCCGTTCAAGAAGAAACGCGCGATTTCGAAGCTGTCGTCCTGATTCGCCGCCAGGAAAGCGTCGGATTCGCGGGAGTTCATCCACCAACCCAGGTTGCCGTCCGCAAGCGGGTCGCCATTGGGTTCACCAGCGCCGTTTTCGAACACGCCAAACTGGTTCTTGTCGCCGAAGAGCCCGCCGCCAAGAAAGTCAGAACTGCTCCAGGCCAGCACGCCGGGATTGAAGAGGTAGTTCAGGTCATAAGTGGACAAGACTTCGGCGCCCAGGCCCGAAATCGTGGCCGTGACGATGATCTCTTCGCCAATGGCAATGGCCGCCGTGGTGGACGGCGCAAAGCTCAGCACGATGGCTGCGTGGGCCGGTGGCGTGCAGCCCATTGCTGCGGCGGCCAGCGCAAGGGTGGTGAGGATGCGTTTCATGGTGTTGGCCTTTCTGGGGTCTGGGTGGCGGTGGCTGGGTGCGCGTTTCATTGGGTGGCGCATTGCGCCCGTGTGCATTGCAGGGTGCACATGCGCACGTCCACCATGGTGATCTTGCCGTCACGGTTGGCGTCACGCGGGTCGTTGTCCGTGGGTGTGCGGCCGATGCCGGCACGGATGAGGCTGATGTCGATGCTGTCGATGTCACCGTCGGCGTCGATGTTGCAGGTGGTGGCCAGGCTGTTGACGGTGACGTCATACAGCAGCGGTGAATCGTTTTGCGGGCTGGCGTTCAGCGTCAAACGCAGTTCTACATAGCGGCCGGCTTGCCCAATGGGCGCGCCGTTGGCCACGCTCTGGAAGGCCACGCTGGCCAGGCCCGCCTGCGTCTCGGCGGCACGCGCTTCGCCTGTCACGGCGGTGCCGGCGGGCAGGGCCGCTGTCCACTGCAGGGCGGCCCAGGGCGTGGCGGCGGTGCCGCTGTCCTTGACCACCGTCCAGTTGCCGGTTTTGGTGGTGATGCTCAGCTGCGCGGTGCCCGATGCGTCGCTGTAGGTGTAGGGCTCGTAGCCGACGGGCACCACACCCAAGAAGTCCCCATTGCTGCCCTTGTACTTGGCCATGTTGTTGCTGCCACGGTGCACCTGCCAGATGTTGTTGTCGGCATCGGCAATGACGCCCCGGCTGTCAGAGCTGCCCACCTGGCTGCCCTTGTCCCAGAGCACCGCGCCCGTGGGGCTGAACTTGGCGACGCCGCCGCTTTGCTTGCTGACCAAAATGTTGCCGTCGTTGTCGGTGCCCACGGCGTAGGTGCAGTAGTTGACGCCGGCCGGCCTTGACCAGCTGTTGGTGCCCGAGTTGTATTCGACATAGCTGTTGCAAGAGCCGCCCATGACCACGTGCGTGACATTGGCGGCGTCGCGCCGCAAGGCCAGGCCGTACACGCCCGACGGCATGGGAATGGCCGTCTTGGGATAGGGCCCGGTGTTGCTGGCGGTGTTATCAATGCGCGTGAGCATGCCGCTGGACCAGTTGGCACCCCACAAGGTGCCGTTCTGGTCAATCAGGCAACCGTAGTTGTTGCTGGACGCTGCAGGCACCGGCCCGGCGATGGTGTGGCCGTCCACCGCGCTGATCTTCCAGTACTCGGCGGCGTTGTACATGCCCACCCACAGGTTGCCGTCGGTGCCTATGCACAGGGCGCGCGCCAGGTAGTTCTGGCGGGGCGCGATGGGCGTGCTGCCGCTGCCGGTGTACACGCCGTCTGGCACGCGCGCCGCCCAGGCAATGCGCTTGTCCTGTATTTCGGCGGCGTCGATGATGCCGTTGCCGTTGGTGTCAACCAGGGGCTTCATTTCAGCCAGCTCGATGCGGCCGTTGCCGCTGGTGTCGGTGGACGTGTCGGTGGACCCGTCATTGAGGATCTTGAAGACATAGGCCCAGCCCGGGTAGCCTGCCGACTGGAAGCCGCGGTTGGCCACATAGGCGTTGCCGCTGCTGTCTACCGCTGTGCGCGAGGGTGCCGCGCCAGACCAGGCGTCGTGGGCATGGGCGCCCGCGTTGAACCAGGTGCGGTAGCGGGCGATCTCTCGCCCTGGCGATGCCAGGATCTGCGCCGAGTCGATCTTGGACAGCGTGTCTTCACCGGCATTGGCGATCCACAGCACCGGGAAGCTCGATCCCTGCACGTTCAGCTGCAGCTGGTTGGGTACGGTGGTGTAGTTGACACCCACCAAGGTGCCCAGGGCAAAGTCGGCATCAAAGGTGTAGGTCTGGCTGGCCGCCAGCGCGCCGCCACTGGCCAGCATGAGCGCCATGACCAGCGGTTTGAGCGTGCGCGCATGGGGCGTGCGGCGGGGGGTGGATGCCGTCTTCATTTCTGGCTCCTTGTGTGTCGTTTCAGTTTGTCGTCTGTGGCCGGGGCGCCGCCGGGCCGGTGTCGGCCAGGCGGGCCTGTGTCTGCTGCGGCCTGACCATCAGGTCGTAGCCCTGGTTGTGCGTCAGCCGCAACGCGGCGCCGCCTTGCGCGGGCACGGCATAGATCTGCGCATTGCCTTCGCGCAGGCTGACAAAGTAGAGCGTCTTGCCGTCCTGAGACCAGGCGGGGTAGTTGTCTTCGGCGGGGTGGCGCGTCAGGTTGGTGGCGCCCGTGCCGTCGGCGGCCATGACGTAGATGTCGCCACGCGCCATGTCCATGCGGGTGCCTTCGCGGCTGGAGACAAAGGCGATGCGTTGGCCGTCGGGCGACCAACTGGCCCAGGTGTTGCCGTACTGGTTGTCAGTGAGCTTGCCGGGTTGGCCGCCGTCCACACCGATCACGCGCAAGCCCACGGCGCCGCCTGCGTATTCGCCGTACAGCAGCCGTTGGCTGTCGGGCGCCCAGGCCGGGCCCAGTTTCTGGTTGGCCGACAAGGCACCGGTCAGGTTCCTGGCTTCGCCACCATCGGCCGGCAGCAGGTAGATGTTGGTGAGCCCTTTGTCACCGTGGCCCACGTAGGCCAGCC
>CAZUKT010000028.1:0-18684 GCA_964620975.1 uncultured Rubrivivax sp.
CCGTTCACCGTGTTTCTCCACCTGACGCTGGCGCTGCTGGCCGGCAGCGCCGCTGCGGCGCGCCCGGTGGCACCGCAAGCGCCACTGGCGCCGGTGGCCGGTGAAGTCATCGTCAAGTTCAAGGCCGACGCGGCCACACCACGCAAGTTTGCGCTGGCCACCGGCAACGCCAGCGGCGCCGCACGCCCCGACGCCGCCACGGTGCAGGCCGTGCTCGGCAGCCGCGCCAGCGCGCTGGGTGCACGGGTGGGCCGCACGCTGCAGGCGGGCAGCCCGGTGGGCGAACGCACGCAGGTGATGCGCGCTGCGGGCATCAGCGCCAGCGCGCTGGCCGCACAGTTGGCGGCCGACCCCGAGGTGGAATACGCCGTGCCCAATGGCCGCCGCCGTGTGCTGACGGCGCCCAACGACCCGCTGTACGCCGCTGCCGCTGCGGGTGTGCGCACCAACGGGCCCGACAGCGGGCAGTGGTACCTGCGCGCACCCGACAACACCATCAAGTCGGCCATCGACATTGAAGCCGCGTGGCAACGCAACACCGGCGCAGGCGTGGTGGTGGCCGTGCTCGACACCGGCGTGCGGCCCGAACACCCCGACCTGGCCGGGCAGTTGCTGGCAGGCTATGACTTTGTGGCCAACGCCACCGTGGGCAACGACGGCAACGGCCGCGACGCCGACGCCACCGACCCCGGAGACTGGGTCACCAGCGGTGAAGCCAACAGCGGCACCTTCTCGGGTTGCGGCGCCTCGGGCAGCAGTTGGCACGGCACGGCCACGTCCAGCCTGGTGGTGGGGGCCACCAACAACGCCGTGGGCATGGCCGGCAGTGCACCCGGTGCCAAAGTGGTGCCCGTGCGTGTGCTGGGCAAGTGTTTTGGCACGGACGCCGACATCCAGGCCGGCATGCTGTGGGCGGCCGGGCTGGCCGTGGACGGCGTGCCCACCAACGCCAACCCGGCGCGTGTCATCAACATGAGCCTGGGCGGCAGTGGCAGTTGCGACGCGAGTTACCAGGACGTGGTCAACCGCATCACGGCCGCCGGCGTCACCATCGTGGCTGCGGCCGGCAACAGCGCCGGCGGGCCGGTGGGCACGCCGGCCAATTGCAGCGGCGTGATCGGCGTGCTGGCCTTGCGCCACGCCGGCTCCAAGGTGGGTTTTTCTGACCTGGGCACGCAGATCAGCATTGCCGCGCCTGGGGGCAACTGCATCAACATCGCCGCTGGCACGCCCTGCCTGTATCCCATTCTGGCGGCCACCAACAGCGGCACGCAGGGCCCGGTGAATTCAACCTGGACCGACAGCTTCGACATCAGCGTGGGCACCAGCTTTTCGTCGCCCTTGGTGGCGGGGGTGGCCGCGCTGATGGTGGCGCAGCAGCCGGCATTGACGCCGGCCCTGGTGCGCACCACGCTGCAGGCCACGGCGCGGCCCTTTCCCACCACCGGCGCCGACAACGGGCCCGACGACAGCACGCCGGTCAACCAGTGCCACGCGCCCGCCACGGGCGTGGACCAGTTGCAGTGTTACTGCAACACCACCTATTGCGGCGCCGGCATGATGGACGCCGGCGCGGCCGTGGCTGCGGTGGGCGGGCCACTGGCACTTATCGATCTGACCACCAGCGCGCCCACGGCGGGCTTGGTGGTGTCGCTCAGTGGCGTCAACAGCACCATGGCCAACGGCCGCACGCTGGCCAGCTACGCCTGGGAAATTGCCAGTGGTGGCGGCATCGTCAGCGCGTTCAGCACGGCCACCAACGCAGCCACCGCATCGCTCACGCCCAGTGCGGCCGGCAGCTTTACCGTGCGGCTGACGGTCACCGACAACACCGGCGCCACGCACACGGCCACACGCACCGTGACGGTGGCGGCAGCAGCCACGCCACCAGCCCCCAGCAGCAGCAGCGGCGGTGGCGCCGCATCTCTATGGTGGGTGCTGGGCGTGTTGACCGCCGCCGTGGCGCTGCGGCGCACGGCACCCAGGGCCGTCTAGCGGTTCAGCCGCGTGCGGCCCAAGCCGCTCGGCTGTTTCACGCACCTCAGGGCCGTGCTGCGCAAGCCTTGAATCCGCCAGCCAGCACATCGGCCGGCAGGCCCTTCAGGCGCTCGGCCAGCTCGGTGTCGGCCTTGGCCACACGCAGCCATTGTTGCGGGGGGCCAGGCAGTTCAACCACACGCAGGCCCTTCACGGGCTTGTCGGCAAAGGTGGCCAGTGCGGTGTCGGCAGCTTCGCGGCTTGCGTGGCGGCTGATGACCAGGCCCGGGGCCAGTTCGGCCGGTGCGGCAAGCGCCTCATAGCCAATGCCCAGTTTCTTCAGCTCTTCTTGTTTGGCGCGGCGGGCAGCAGCTTCGGCGTAGCGGCCGGCAAACACCAGCCAGGTGGGCGGCGGCACCACCGCCTCGCGCACCCAGCTGCCTTCGGCCAACGCGGCTTGCAGAAGCGCCGCCTCGGCCGCCGCCAGGCCGGCCTCGGGCTCGTCTGCAAACGGGCCGGCTTCCAGGCACACCACGGCCGCCGCACGCGCCGCCGCCACGGCGGCACTGGCGGCCTTGGGCGGCACCACCGTCAGGGTTTCGGGGCGCACCTGTGCGGCCAGGCGTTCGGGTTCACGTTCAGCATGGCGCGGCGCGGGCCAGCCGGGTGCAAACCAGTCCCGCACCCAGGCAAAGACCAGCACATTGGCCAGCACCAGCACGGCCACCAGGGTGCGCAGCATCAGGCGCCGCCCGGTGCGCGCAGGCGCACGCTCACTTCGCCGCTCACGACACGGTGCACAGCGCCGCTGCGCACACGCAGTGCGCCTTGTTCGTCCACCCCTTCGGCAATGCCGTCCACCCGCTCGGGCAAGGTGGTGCTCACGTTCTGGCCCAGCAGCAGATCACGCCGGGTGTAGGCCGCCACCAACGGCGCAAAGCCTTCGTGTTCAAAGCGCCGCAGCGCCAGCACCAGAGGCTCGGCCACACGGGCCAGCGCGATTGGCGCCGTGACGAAGGGGTCCATCTCTTGCAAACAGGCGTAGCCGTGGGCCAGGCCCTCGGTGCTGGCGGGGTCGGGCTGCGGCAACACGTTCAGGCCCACACCCACCACGCACATGCGGCGCTCGCCCACGCTCACGGTTTCAATGAGGATGCCACCCAGCTTGCGGCCGCTCTGCGGGCCGGCGTTTGGCCCGGCACCGTCCAGCAGCCACAGGTCGTTGGGCCACTTCAGGCCGATGCGCGGCTTGTCGTCACCCTGCAGCGCCAATGGCAGCGGGTCCAGCGCGTCGGCCAGCGCCAGGCCCACGGCCAGTGACAAGCCGGCCCACTGCGCCGGCGCCATGGGCAGCGAAAGCGAAAACGTGAGTGACGCACCCGCACTGCTGACCCAACCCCGCCCCAGCCGGCCGCGGCCCCGCGTTTGCAGCTCGCTCACCAGCAGGCAAGGTGAGATGTCACCCTGCCGCCGGCCATAGGGCGTGCGTTGGTCACGGGCCAACGCGTCCAGGTCACCGGGGCGGGTGACGGGCGCGTCGCGCTGGCCGCCCATGGCACGGGCTCGTTCCAGCAGCCGCGTGTTGGTGGATTCCAGACGCGCCTGCACTTCAACGCTGATGCCGGGAAGCAGTGGCTCCAGGCGCTGCCACAGCGCTTCGGCGCCCCAATGCAGGTACTTGGTGGACTCGTTCATGCGCGCCGAACCTGCCGCGCCGCGCTAGCGCTTGGGCGCCAGCAGTGTGCGCCGGCACTTGGCCGTGCCGCAGCGGCATTCGTACTCTTTCTTCAGCTTGGGCGTGTAGCGCTCGTCAATCACCAGGCCGTAGTCGTAAAAGAGTTCTTCACCGGGTTTGAGTTTGCGCAGCGCCTTGATGAAGACACGGCCTTCTTCTTCGTCGGCCTCGCAGTTGGGTTCACACGCGTGGTTGATCCAGCGCGAGGCGTTGCCACCCACCTTGGCGTCAATGACGTGGCTGCCGTCGTCCAGGCTGAAGTAGAAGGTGTGGTTGGGGTCTTGCGGGTCGTGCGGGTGGCGGCGCAGGGCCTCGGGCCAGGAGATGATCTCGCCCGTGTATTCAATGATCGTGGCACCTGCGGCGATGGGCTTGAGCGCAAACACGCCCTTGCCGTGCACGCCGCTCTTGCGCACCTGGATGCGGCGCGTGTCAGCACGCGTCTTGGCCGGCACGGCCGCTGGCGCGGTGTTGCTGGCAGGGGAAGGGGCGGCTTGCGGGGCTTTGCTCATTCGGTACATTGAAATCGTACGAGCGCGCGTGTGTGCGCGCGAGACCGGCGGATTGTAGGCATGGCTGATGGCACCCACCCCGGGGCGCAGCCGCAAAAGGAACCATGAGCAAAACGATCATCATTGCGGAGAAGCCCAGCGTCGCACAGGACATCGTGCGTGCGCTTACCGCCACCAAAGGCAAGTTCGAGAAACACGCCGAGCACTTTGAGAACGACGACTACGTGGTCACGTCGGCTGTGGGCCACCTGGTAGAGATCAAGGCGCCAGACGAATACGAAGTCAAGCGCGGCAAGTGGAGTTTTGCGCACCTGCCCGTGGTGCCGCCGCACTTTGACGTGGCCCCCATCGACAAGGCCAAGACCCGGCTCAATGCGGTGGTGAAGCTGGTCAAGCGCAAGGACGTGGGCGCCATCATCAACGCCTGCGACGCGGGCCGCGAGGTCGAGTTGATCTTCCGCCTGATCCTGCAGTACGCCTTTGGCGACAAGCCGCACGGCAAGCCCATCACGCGCCTGTGGCTGCAAAGCATGACGCCGCAGGCCATACGCGACGGCTTTGACAAGCTGCGCAGCGACAAGCAGATGCTGGGCCTGGCCGACGCGGCGCGCAGCCGGTCTGAAGCCGACTGGCTGGTGGGCATCAACGGCACACGCGCCATGACGGCCTTCAACAGCCGCGACGGCGGCTTCTTCCTCACCACCGTGGGCCGCGTGCAGACGCCCACGCTGAGCATCGTGGTGGAGCGTGAAGAGAAGATCCGCAAGCACGTCTCGCGGCCCTACTGGGAAGTGAAAGCCAGCTTCGACGCCACCGCCGGGCAGTACGACGGCAAGTGGTTCAACCCGAAGTACAAAAAGGGAGACGACGCCGAAGACCGCGCCGACCGGCTTTGGAACGAGGCCGACGCACAAGCCATTGCGCAGGCCGTGCGCGGCAAACCCGCCAGCGTGGTGGACGAGGCCAAGCCCAGCACCCAAGCCAGCCCGCTGCTGTACGACCTGACCACCTTGCAGCGCGAGGCCAATTCACGTTTTGGCTTCAGCGCCAAGACCACGCTGAGCATTGCGCAGGCGCTGTACGAAAAACACAAGGTGCTGACCTACCCGCGTACCGACAGCCGCGCCCTGCCCGAGGACTACCTGTCCACGGTCAAGCAGACCTGCACCATGCTGGCCGATGAAGACCTGCCCGGCCCGCTGCGCGAAATCAGCGGCCACGCGCGCAAGGCACTGGCCGAGGGCTACATCAAGCCCAGCAAGCGGGTCTTCGACAACACCAAGGTGTCGGACCACTTTGCCATCATCCCCACGCTGCAGGCACCCAAGAGCCTGACCGAGATCGAGATCAAGCTCTACGACATGGTGGTCAAGCGCTTTCTGGCGGTGTTCTACCCGTCGGCCGAGTTCATGGTCACCACGCGCATCAGCACGGTCAGCGCGGCGGGGCAGGAGCACAAGTTCCAGACCAACGGCAAGGTGCTGGTCAACGCCGGCTGGCTGGCGGTGTACGGCAAGGAAGCGCAAGACGAAGACGCCAACCTGGTGGCCGTGGCCGCAGGCGAGATGGTGCGCACCGAACACGTGGACGTGAACGCGCTCAAGACCAAGCCACCCGCGCGCTACACCGAAGCCACGCTGCTGAGCGCCATGGAAGGCGCGGGCAAGCTGATCGAAGACGAAGAACTGCGCGACGCCATGAAGGAAAAGGGCCTGGGCACACCGGCCACACGTGCGCAGACCATTGAAGGCCTGATTGCCGAAAAGTACATGCTGCGCGAAGGCCGCGAACTGGTGCCCACGGCCAAGGCCTTTCAGCTGATGACGCTGCTGCGCGGGCTGGCCATTGAAGACCTGACGCGGCCTGACCTGACGGGCAACTGGGAGTACCAGCTCTCCGAGATGGAGCATGGCCGCTTGAGCCGTGCTGCCTTCATGGGCGAGATCGCCAAGATGGCCGAGCGCATCGTCAAGAAAGCCAAGGAATACGACCGCGACACCATCCCGGGCGACTACGCCACACTGGCCACGCCCTGCCCCAATTGCGGCGGTGCCATCAAGGAAAACTACCGCCGCTTTGGCTGCACCGGCGCGGCCGGCGACAGCGAAGGCTGCGGCTTTTCCATCACCAAGATCCCCGCCGGGCGTGCGTTTGAGACCGTGGAGGCCGAGGCCTTCATCCGCGACAAGAAAATCGGCCCGCTGGACGGCTTCAGGTCCAAGGCCGGCTGGCCTTTCGCCGCCGAGATGAAGCTGGTGCACGACGCCGAGATCAGCAACTGGAAGCTGGAGTTCGACGTTGGCGACGACGCCAAGCTGGCCGAAGGTGACGGCGAGCCGGTGGACTTTTCAGCCCAGCAAAGCCTGGGCGCCTGCCCCAAGTGCCAGGGCCGCGTGTTCGAGCACGGCAGCAACTACGTCTGCGAGCACAGCGTGGGCAACCCCATCACCTGCGACTTCAAGACCGGCAAGATCATCCTGCAGCAGCCGGTGTCGCACGAAGAAGTGCACAAGCTGCTGGCCACCGGCAAGACGGGCTTGCTGGAGAACTTTGTGTCCAACAAGACGCGGCGCAAGTTCAAGGCCTTCCTGGCCTACGACAAGAAGGAAGGCAAGGTCGGCTTTGAATTTGAGCCGCGTGCGCCCCGCGTGCCGGCCAAGGGTGCGGCGGCCAAGAAGGTGGCGGCCAAGAAGACCGGGGCTTGAGCCCCACCGCCCTGCGCCGCAGCGCGTGGTGACATGGCACTGGCCCCGCCCGCGCCTGCCGGCCTGCCGCCTTGTTTGACAGCGCGGCCCGGCGACGTGTGCTGGATCACGCTGGCCGTGGTGCCCAATGCCAAACACACAGGCGCCGATGGCCTGTTTGACGGCGCGTTGCGCGTGCGCCTGAATGCACCACCGGTGGACGGCAAGGCCAACGACAAGCTGCTCAGCTGGCTGGCCAGCGAACTGGGCTGCCCCAGGCGTGCACTGACCCTGCTGCGCGGCGACGCTTCGCGGCGCAAGACGGTTGAAGTCTCACGGCCTGCGGCCGAGGTGGCGCGCTGGCTGGCGCAAGCCTTGCGTCCGGCCGCTTGAGCGGCGCCCGCCTGGCGGCGTCATCCCCCCCGAAACCAGTGTCTCGTCAACGGCCCGCGCCGCATTGCTGACAGATCGACACATGCCACGCCGATACCATGCCGAGTGTTGTTGACTTGTGGACCACCCTCCTTGATGCAAACGCCCATCTTGCGTTTTTCGCGCCGCCTCGGCGTGGTGCTCGCGCTGCTGTGCGCCAGCCCCTGGGCGCACGCGCTGGTGCTGGCCGTGAACGAAGGCGTGACCTATCGCGTCACGGCCGACGAGATCCGTGCCCGCTACGCGCCCATTGCGGCCGACCTGAGCAAGCTGCTGGGCCAGCCGGTGCGGGTAGAACCCGTGGGCCACTACCCCACGCTGCGCGAAGGCCTGGCCAACAAACAGTACGACCTGGCGCTGGTGCACCCGGCCCACATCTCCATCATCGCCATCAAACACAGCGGCTACCGGCTGGTGGCCGTGACCAAGGGCTACACCGAATACACGGCGCGTTTTCTGGTGCGGGCCGATTCACCCATCAAGAGCCTGGCCGAACTGCGTGGACGCAAGCTGGGTGCGCCCGACGAAGACTCCATCACCGCCTGGATGGTGCGCGCCACCATGCGCGACGCGCTGGGCCAGGCCGACCAGGTGGCCTACACCTACACACGCTACCAGGACGCCGTGCCCTTCATGGTGCAGCACACCTTCACGCAGGCCGGCGCCACGGCGTCGGGCACCGTGGCCAAGCAGTGGCAGGACGCGGGTGGCAAGGTGCTGGCCAAGTCACGCCCGGTGCCCATCAAACACATCATCGCCAGCCCTGCCGTCACGGCCGAGCAGGTGCAGATGCTGCGCGACTACTTTGTGTCGCTGGACAGCACCGAGCCGGGGCGCAAGAAGCTGGAGCCGATCAAGGTGCAGGGTTACGCCGCCTACGACAGTGCCGCGCTCATGAAACTGGGCGACTGGTTGGGCCTGTAGAAAGCCGCGCTGGCAGGCCGCGCAAGGTGGCCACGCCATGACGGCGGCGGTGCTGGGCAAGCTGCTGGCCTTGTTTGCCACCGTGGCGCTGGGCTGGGCCGCCGGGCGTGCGGGCTGGCTGGGCCGGCAAGACAAAGGCGTGGCGGCCGCGCAGGCCCTGTCAGATGCGGCCTTCTACATTTTTGTGCCCGCGCTGCTGCTGCGCACCATGGTGCGGCTCGACTTTGACGCGCTGCCCTGGCGCACGCTGGCGGCCTACTTTGTGCCGGCCGTGTTGTTTCTGCTGTTGGTGTACGGCTGGTACCGCCACCCCCGGTGGCACGCTGCCCATTCAGCACCCGCTGCGCCTGCTGCACCTGCTGCACGGGCCATCGCCGCCTGCTACGGCAACGGCGTGCAAGTGGGCATACCCGTGGCGGCCGCGTTGTTTGGTGAAGCCGGCCTGGCGCTGCACGTGGCCTTGATCAGCCTGCATGGGCTGCTGCTGCTGACACTGCTGACGGTGCTGGTGGAACAAGACCTGGCCCGCGCCCAGCGCAGCACTACGGCGCTGGCGACCTTGCGTGTGACGCTGCGCAATGCCTTTGTGCACCCGGTGACGCTGCCGGTGCTGGCGGGCCTGGCCTGGAACCGCACCGGCCTGGGCCTGCACCCCGTGGTGGACCAGACCCTGGCCGGCCTGGCCGGCGCGGTGGTGCCGCTGTGCCTGGTGCTGATCGGCCTGACGCTGTCGCAGCACGGGCTGCGTGGCCGCTGGCGCCCGGCGCTGTCGGCCAGCGTGCTGAAGCTGCTGGTGCTGCCGGCGCTGGTGCTGGTGGTGGCCCGGGGCCTGTTTGGCCTGCACGGCCTGCCACTGGGTGTGGTGGTGATGATGGCGGCGCTGCCCAGCGGCACCAACGCGCTGATCTTTGCCCAGCGCTACGGCACCCTGCAGGCCGAGGCCACGGCCGCCATCGTGGTGTCCACCCTGGCCTTTGCCGGCACGGCATCGCTGTGGCTGGCCGTGCTGCATGCCCTGCCTTGAGGACGCCGCGCTCCCGGGGATGGTGGGTGCCGCGCCATGCATGGCAGCATTCAGAATAGCGAGCGCATCCTTGGCCCTGGCGCGCCCCGGGGCGCCCTGACCAGCGGCCCCGCCCATGACCCTGCGGTGCCTGCCATTTGCCCATTTACCAATATCCCCTTGCCGCATTCCGATTGCAGCCTTACCGAGCACACCGAGCATGAAGCTGACTCCCCGACTGCCACTCCGTTGCCTGCACTGGCTGCCTTGGGGCGCGCTGGCCCTGTCGGCCTGCGGCGGCGGCCAACCCACCGAAGCACCCCGTGTGCAGCCGGCCAACGCCCAGATCACCGGCTTGGCCGTGGACGGCCCGCTGCAGGGCGCCATCGCCTGCTATGACACCAACGACAACGGCGCCTGCGACAGCGGCGAACCCACCGCCGCAGCCACCACCGCCGACGGCCGCTTTGCGCTGAGCGTGCCGCTGGCGCAGGCCGGGCGGCACCGTGTGGTGGTGGACGTGCCCGCCACGGCGGTGGACGCCGACACCGCCGCGCCCGTGGGTGTGGCCTTCCGCATGGCAGCGCCGGCCACCGGCAGTGGCGCCGACCACAGCGTGTTCGTGAGCCCGCTGAGCACGCTGGTGCAGGCCCACATGGACCACACCGGCGCCACATTGGCGGCCGCCACCGATCTGGTGCAGTCGCAGGCTGGGCTGGCGTTGTCGCCGTTGGCTGACTTCAGCACCGCCGCCGCGGGTGGCAGCACGTCCGGCCAACGGCATGCCGCGCTGGTGGCGCGCCTGGTGCAGCAGATGCTGCTCATGCAGCACAGCGACCTCGCCGCCGTGGTGGGTTTGCCCGACCGCAGCGGCAGCCTCATCACCGCCGCCGACCTGCTGCGTGAAGTGCAGCAGTCGGTGATAGGCAGCCTGCCGGCCGTGGCCGCCGTGGCGGCCAGCACCGAAATGGCCGGTGCCAGTGGCCCGGCGCTTCAAGCCGGCGTGCTGGCGGCTGCACGCAGCCTGGCCAGCCAAGCCGGCCTGAGTGCCGCGCTGGTGCGCGGTGGCGGCACCGCCGTGCGCCTGGAAGCGCCGCCGGTGGCCGAACTCACGGCCAACCTGAGCGCGCTGCGCTTCACCGACGTCAACAACTGGTACATGCGCACCCTGGAATCCAGCGCCGACGACAACGTGCCCGATGCGCAGAACGAGCTGCGGTATCGCGACGTGCGCCGCCAGAGCGCGCCCACCGCACTCAACGCCAACGGCGTGGTCAGCGCCTGGGCCAACAGCAGCAGCCCCACCCGTGCCGGTGACCTGCACTGGAACGGCAGCCAGTGGGCGGCCTGCCCGCTGCTGAACGTGGGCTTGGCCAAGGTGCGCGACGCCCAGGGCCGCAGCGCCTACAACTACTGCGACAACACCGAACTGGGCACTTCGGTGCGACGCCTGGTCGACATCAGCGGCAAGGCCCTGGTGGACGTGGTGCGCGACCAGATCCGCACTTTCCCCGGCGGCTCTTCCGGTGTGAGCTTTGCCAACTGGGGTGCGGCCGACCTGGGGCTGTACGGCACAGCCACATTCCCGGTGGGCTCGCTGCTCATCTACACCGCCAACACACCCACCACCACGGCACCCGCCTACGACGTGCAAACCACGAATGTGGTGCGTGCCTTCAATGCGGCCGTGGCCGCGGGCGGCGACGCGCGGGTCAACCCCAGCCTGGCCTGCAACGACCCGGCCCAGACCGCAGCGGCAGCGCAGGTGGACGTGGCCACGCTGGAAGACCTGGTGGCGCGTTACCCCGGCAAGCCCTGCACGTTTTTCGTGGGCGGTGGCACACCCGACTTCAGCCTCGACCCCAACGAGTGGTGGGGCAATTCCAGCGTCAACCTGGGTGACCTGAGCAACACACGCACGCTGCCGGCCAACACCGGCAACTACTACAACACCACGGCCTCGGTGCGGGTGTCTTTTGCACCCACCGGCAGCCGCGTCACCTTCTACAACTGCTACCGCCGCGCCAGCGACGGCAGCCCGCGCAACTGCACCCGCATCGGCATCGGCAGCCGCAGCATCCAGACACTGGGCGATGCCCGCGTGATGAGCTTCACCATTGCCCCGGCGCTGGCCCAGCGGCTGAGCTACAGCCGCGTCTTCATTGAACGCGGCGGCAAGGTCTACTACGGCTACAAGAACCCCGTGGGCCGCACCGACACCGACGTGCGCCTGAACCTGCCGGCCGCCAACGCGGTGCTGCAGCAACTGGGTTTGCCGCTGATCCGGCCCGTCACCACACCGGGCACGGCCACCGGCGCACGCGCCACCACGCTGGCCACGCTCAAAGGCGCCTGGGGCGGGTCCAGCGCCGACGGCATCACGGCAACGGTGTTCAGGTTTGGCGACAACGGCCGTTTCTTTCTGGCCGAGGCCACGCCTTTCCAGGCCACCCTGCGCGAGCAAACGGGCGCCGAACTGGGCTGGTTGGACCACGACCCCGTGACGCACCAGGTGGCTGTCCTGCTGGAAACCGACAGCACGCTCACCTCGGGCGCCAGCAGCAATGACGGCACCGTCGTCACGGTCGACGCTGCATCCATCACCACCAACGACGGCAGCGTGTTTCCGCGCCTGGCCACGTCGGCCACCGACCTGACCGGCATGTGGGCGATCGACTCGGCCACCGACCTGGCGGTGCCGCACTTGATCTTCTTTGGCAACGGCCGGCTGCTGTTCATCAGCCACCGCGCCGACGCTGACTGTCTGGGCGGCACGGCCCCCGGCGAATGCCCACCGGGCGGCGAATTTTCTTCGTACACCTTTGACGCATTGACCGGCAGCATGCGGGCCTTTGCGCTTCAGTACGACACCAACGGTTGCGGGGGTATGTTTGACAGCTGCCCGACGGCGCAGGCCAACGGCAACGCCAACACCGAACGCACACTCGTCTTCACGCTGCAGCCGGGCAATCAGACGCTGACCTTTGTTGACAGTGGCGGCACCCCGCACACGGCCTACCGCGTCGCACCGCAATAGCGCTGCATTGGCAATGCCTGGCTGCCGCAGCGGCGCGGCGGCACACCAGCAGCCCACGCGCGTGCGGCGTGCGGCGCCGATTTGGGACAATCGGCCCCGCATGAAGAACATCCACACCGACACCACCGAGCAGCCGCTCGACATCGCGGCCACCATGGCCCGCCTGGGTGCTGCCGCCCGCACGGCCGCCACCACCATGGCCGCAGCACCCACAGCGGCCAAGAACCACGCGCTGCTGTCGCTGGCTGCCGGCCTGCGCGCCAACCGGCAAACCCTGCAGGCCGCCAACGCGCAAGACCTGCAGGCCGCCCGCGCTGCCGGCCTGGCCGAGCCGCTGGCAGACCGCCTGAAGCTCACGCCCGCCAACATCGAGACCGTGGCCCTGGGCTGCGAACAGCTCGCCGCCATGCCCGACCCGGTGGGCGAGATCACGGGTGTCAAGCGCCGCCCTAGCGGCATCAGCGTGGGCCAGATGCGCGTGCCGCTGGGTGTGTTTGGAATGATCTACGAGAGCCGGCCCAACGTGACCATCGAGGCCGCGTCGCTGGCTATCAAGAGCGGCAACGCCTGCATCCTGCGCGGCGGCTCCGAGGCCATTCACAGCAACGTGGCGCTGTGGCGCCTGGTGCAGGCCGCGCTGGTGGCCGCCGGCCTGCCAGCCACGGGCGTGCAACTGGTGCAGACCACCGACCGCGCTGCCGTGGGCCGGCTCATCACCATGCCCGAATTTGTGGACGTGATCATCCCGCGCGGCGGCCGGGGCCTCATCGAGCGCATCAGCGCCGAGGCCAAGGTGCCCGTCATCAAGCACCTGGACGGCAACTGCCATGTCTATGTCGATGAACACGTGGACCTGGACCTGGCGGTGCAGGTCACCGACAACGCCAAGACGCAGAAGTACAGCCCTTGCAACGCCGCCGAGTCGCTGCTGGTGCATGCGGCGCAGGCGGGCACCTTCTTGCCCCGCATCGGCGCCATCTTTGCCGCCAAGGGCGTGCAGATGCGGGGCTGCCCCCGCGCTACGGCCGCGCTGGCGGGCTTGCCCGGCGTGGTGCCGGCAACCGTGGAAGACTGGGCCACCGAATACCTGGCGCCCATCATCAGCATCAAGGTGGTGGACTCGCTGGACGACGCCATGGCGCACATCGGCCGCTACGGATCGCACCACACCGACGCCATCCTGACCACGCACCACCCCAGCGCCATGCGCTTCTTGCGTGAGGTGGACTCGGCCAGCGTGATGGTCAACACCAGCACCCGTTTTGCCGACGGCTTTGAATACGGCCTGGGCGCAGAGATAGGCATCAGCACCGACAAGCTGCACGCCCGCGGGCCGGTGGGGCTGGAGGGCCTGACTTCCCTGAAGTGGGTGGTGCTGGGCCAAGGTGAACTGCGGCAATGAGCACCCCATTGGCGGTGACGCTGGCCCTGGCTGCCGTTGTGTTTTTCTGGATGCTGGGCGCGCACAACCGGCTCGTGGCGCTGCGCAACCACATCATCGCTGCGTGGGGCCGGGTGCAGGACACCTTGGCCCAGCGCAGTGCAGCGCTGCAGCCGCTGGTGGCGGCACTGCGCGAGCCGCTGGCGGCTGAGCAAGGCGCGCTGGATGCACTGCTGGCCGCGCACAACGAAGCCCAGCAAGCGGCCGCAGCCCTGAACGCAGTGCCCATGCTCGCCGCGCCCGCATTGGCCTGGGTGGCCGCCGAATCGGCGCTGGCGGCGGCGGCCAGCCGCGTGACGGCATTGCTGGAGCAAGACCTGGAACTGCGCAGCCACGACACGGTGGCCGCGCCGGCTGCGGCCTTGCGTGACACGCAGTCACGCCTGAGCTTTGCGCGCCAGGCCTTCAATGAGGCGGCTGCCGAGTACAACGCCGCGCTCGCCTTGTTCCCCACGCGGCTGCTGATGCCGGTGTTTCGCTTTGCGCCTGCGGGCCGGCTTTGACGGCGCCATGAAGGCGCCCTGGGTGCGACTGAACTGCGCCTGAACTGCGCCTGAACTGCGCCAGACGGCCTAGAACTTTCCGGTGCCCAGCGGCACCAGGCGCTCCTGCGGCGGGATGGTTTCGGTGTCGTCCATTTCCACCGCAATCTGCATGCACACGGCGCGGCACAAGGTGGCTGCGCGTTCGCTGCCGATGCGGTAATAAATTTGCGTGGCGTCGCGCCGGCGCGCCAGCACTCCTGCGCGGTACAGCGTGGCCAGGTGCTGGCTCATGTTGGGCTGCGTGGTGTCGATTTCCACCAGCAACTGCGACACGTTTTTCTCGCGCCCGCACAGGGCGCTGATGATCTTCAGGCGAATGGGGGTGGCCAGCAGCCTGAAGAGTTCAGCGGCCGAGGCAAAGACCTCATCGGATTCGTCGGTGGCGGGCGGGCCTTCGTCGGCAGCGGCCGCAGCGGCAACTTGGGCATCGTTCTTCATGGCGGGCGGTGTGGGTGCTGTCAGGGTGTCAGCGCACGGCCGGGGCGGGTGTGCTGGACTTGAAACGGTAGTGGTCGCGCTGCAGCACGGCGGCCACCGCTGCGGTGTCTTCGGGGAACAGGCCGAGGTTCAACTCGGTGTTGCAGCGTTCCACCATGGTCAGCAAGGCCGCAGGGGTGTTGATGCGGCCACTGGGGCGGTAAATGGCGCTGCCGTCGCCGCCCACCTTGCGGGCGTGGCAAGCGGCGCACTGGTGTTCACGCACCAGTTTTTCACCGCTGGCGATGTCCGCGTCGGGGTAACGGTGCAGCGCCGTCTGGGCGGCCAAGGGCGTGGCGGCCAGCAGCAGCCACACGGCCAGGCCCCAAGACCCGGCGGCGCGAAAAGTGGGCGGCGGCGTGCGCGTCATGTGCGTCATGTGCGGTCGGGGCTGCGGGCCAGTTTGAGCAGTTCCATCACGTCCTCTTCAAACATCTCGCCAGGAATCACGTGCTTCAGGCGGCCCTGGCGGTCTACCGTGGCGGTGAGCGGTATCACGCTGCGGGCCGTCAGCACGGCTGCCAGCGGCGCATGTTGCAGTGTGATGGCAAAGCTGTAACCCTGCTGTGCGGCATAGCGGCGCACGGCTTCGGCGTCACGGTCGCGGGCCACGCCCAGCACGGCCAGCGGCAGGCCGGCGGCGGCCTGCACCAGCTTTTGCACATGTTGGTTGTGGCGCCGGCAGAAGGGGCAGGTGGTGGACCAGAACACCACCACCACCGCCTGCCCTGCGGCCTGCGCCTGGCCCCAGCGGCTGCCGTCCAGCAATGCCACTTCGGGCCACGCCACCACCTGCCCTGGTGGCGTGGGCGCCGCCGCAGCAGGCAGCGCCAGCCAAGGCAGGGCCGTTGCACAGCCAGCGGCACGGCAAGCGGCAACCAGGGCCTGGCGACGTTTCATTTGGCGCTTTGTTCCATCAGCAAGTAGGTGTTGTAGGCGTTGATGCGGTTGGCCGCCCTGAACAGGGGCAAGTGCTCAAAACGCGACCAGTCGGCCTTGGTGTAGGCCTCTTCAAACGGCTCCAGATTGCGCGCCGCTTCGCCCATGGTGCTGCGCAGGTGCAGCAGGTAGTCCCGCGTGAGAGCCAGGTCAGATTCCGCGCTGGCCGACGCCGGCCCGTGGCCGGGCACGATGGTGCGCACCCTGTAGCTCATGAGCCGCTGCAGCGCTTCAATCCAGCGCCCGCTGTCGGCCCCGCCCACAAACGGCACACGGCCGCGAAACACCAGGTCACCCGCAATCAGCACGCCCAGCTGCGGCAACACCACCACCAGGTCTTCGGCTGTGTGGGCGGGGCCCGCAGGCTGCACCACAAAGTCCACACCACCCAGGCTGAAACGCGTGGTGGTGTCCACCCAGCGGTCGGCCGGCACCAGCTGCGTGTTTTCGTCGATCCAGGGCGCCAGCTCTTCGCGGCTGGCCTGCAGGCGCAGCCGGGCGGTGTCGCTGTGCAGGTAGACCTGCCCGTCGCGGTGCGCGGTGATGGTGGACCCCAGCGCCTTGAAGGCCTGCAGGCCGTACACGTGGTCGGCGTGGTAGTGCGTCACGATCACGTGGCGTATGGGTTGCGGCGTGACACGCGCAATGGCGGCAATCAACTCCTGCGCCAGCACCGGCGAGCCCAGCGCGTCCACCACCACCACGCCGGCGGGCGTGACCACAAAGGCGGCGTTGGAGATGAAGTTGCGGTTGGCTGGCGAGCCCAGCGCCGACGCGCCCTGCACCATCCACACGCCGGGCACCACCTCCACCGGCTGCACGGGGGGCGCTGCGGGGGCTGGTGCCCCGCCCTGTGCCCACGCGCCTGAGGCCCATGCCAACCCGCAACCCAAGGCCAACCCGGCCATTCCGGCCGACCACCCCAGGGTTTTCAAGGCTGTCTTCACATCATTAAAACCGTACATTCGCATGCAGTGATATTAGACGCCTGACGGGCTTGCTCTGGCAAGCCTGCTCACTGCCTGTGACACCCCGTGTATTCCCCCGGTACCGCGCCGGGCACGGCCGCTCGCAAAATGCCGATGCTGACCCACCTGGAGACTCCGATGACCCGAATCCCCCGCATGGCCGCCGCTGTGCTGGCACTGGCTGGCGCTGCAGCCCAGGCCCAGGCACAGCCGCTGGACATGACACTGGCGCGCAACCTGGCCGCCACGTGTGCCAACTGCCACGGCACCAACGGCGCCGCGCGCGGCGAGATGAAACCCCTGGCCGGCGTGGCCGCCGACAAGCTGGTGACCATGGTGGCCGAGTACAAAAACGGTACCCAGCCCGCATCCATCATGCACCAGATATCCAAGGGCTACACCGACGAGCAGATCAAGCTCATTGCCGCCTACTTTGCGGCCCAGCAGCCCAAGAAATGAGCAGGCACCCCATGAACAACAACACCCCATTTGAGCTTTCCCGCCGCCGCCTGCTGGGCGCCGGTGCCGCGTTTGGCGGCCTGGCCAGTCTGGGCCTGGCCGGCTGCGCCAGCACGCCGGACCTGGGCCCCAAGATCGGCCGCGTGGTCATCGTGGGCGGTGGTTTTGGCGGCGCCACGGCGGCGCGCTACCTGCGGCTGTGGGCCAATGTGGACGTGACCCTGGTGGAACGCAACACCAGCTTCATCAGCTGCCCGCTGAGCAACCTGGTGCTGGGTGGCCACCGGCAGATGGCCGACATCACACGCGGCTACGGCGGCCTGCTGGCAGCCGGCGTGAAGGTGGTGCAGGGCGAGGTGACGGCGGTGGACGCCGCGGCCAAGAAGGTCAAGCTGGCGGGTGGTGGCGAGCTGCCCTATGACCGCCTGATCATGTCGCCGGGTGTGGACTTCATGACCGACAGCATCGTGGGCCTGGCGCCCGCACTGGAAAGCGGCCGCATCAACCACGCCTGGAAGGCGGGCCCGCAAACCGTGGCCCTGCGCCAGCAGCTTGAAGACCTGCCCAACGGCGGCGTGTTTGCCATCAGCATCCCCAAGGTGCCCTACCGCTGCCCGCCGGGGCCGTACGAACGCGCCTGCATGGTGGCCAGCTACTTCAAGACCGCCAAGCCGCGCTCCAAGGTGCTGGTGCTGGACGCCAATGCCGAAATCCAGAGCAAGAAGGCGCTGTTTGAAAAAGCCTTTGCGCAGCACTACGCCGGCATTCTTGAATACCGCCCCAACAGCGAGCTCAAGGAAGTGGGCAGCGGCAACTACCCCATCGCCAAGCTGGAATTTGAAGACGTCAAGGTCGACGTGCTCAACGTGGTGCCGCCGCAGCGCGCCGGTGACATCGCGCGCACCACGGGCCTGCTCAACATGAACAACCGCTGGGTGGGCGTGAACTGGAAGACCATGGAAAGCACGGCCGTGCCCGGCATCCACGTGCTGGGTGACGCCACCTTCCCCGCGCCGCTGATGCCCAAGAGCGGCCACATGGCCAACCAGCACGCCAAGGTGGCGGCCGCGGCCATCATCAGCCTGCTCAAGGGTGAGGCCGTGAACGACACGCCCGTGGTGATGAACACCTGCTACAGCTTCGTCACCGCGCGCGACGTGGTGCACGTGGCCTCGGTGCACCAGTATGACGACAAGGACAAGACCTTCAAGGCCGTACCCGGCTCCGGCGGCGTGTCGGCCGCGGCAAACCAGCTCGAGGGCCGCTACGCCCTGAGCTGGGCCGACAACATCTGGGCCGACATGCTGGCCGTCTGAGGTGCGCGCCCCGCCGGGGGTGCCCCGCGTGCGAAACCCCTCCCCTCACCGGGGCGGGGTTTCTTCATTCCAGACCGCTGATGTAGGACGACACCGCCTTCATCTCGAACTCGGTGAGCTTGCTCGCGATCAGGTGCATGACCGCGTTGTCGTTCGTGCGCTGGCGCTGGTTGAAGGCCTTGAGCTGGTTCTCGGTGTACCGCGCGTGCTGCCCGGCCAGGCGCGGCAGGACTTC
>CAZUKT010000029.1:0-1323 GCA_964620975.1 uncultured Rubrivivax sp.
GTGGATCTTGTGGTTCATGGTGGTGAAGTTGCCTGCCACTTCGCCGTCAGCGATGTAGGTGTTGGGCGTGTAGCTGTAGCTGGTGATGCCCGTGGCGGCGTTGACCGTGGCACGTTCCGTCAGCGCGGGGAACTTCCCGGCGGTGGAAACTGCCTTGGCCTGACCGTAGGCGCGCTGCTCGGTGTGGCACACCACGCAGTAGCGGGTTTCAACGCGTGCACCGCCGCCGTGGAAGGCAAGCTTCTCGTGGCAGACGTTGCAACTGTCGATGTTGACATCTTCGCGCGTCAGCTCGGCGCCCGTCAGGGGCAGCCCGGTGGAAGGCTTGAAGTCATAGACGACGTTCACCGGGTTGGCAAGGGGAACGCCAATCGTGGTGGTGGCACCCGTGGGCGTGTTGCTGCCTGTGCCCGGAGCGTTGCCGCTGATCTGGATGGTCAGGCGGTGCGGCAGGGTGGGCACGTAGCTCAGGTCGCGCAGGTCGGCCAGGCGGTTGTTGCCGCTGAAGGTCATGGCTCCGACCTGGTCTTTGATGCCCGGGACGTCGCGGTAGAAGGTGTACTTGTAGGCACCCGGCGAGCCGGCCACTGCTTCGAGCTTGCCGGTGTTGTCGGTGCTGGGCCGCGTGGCCGCCACCGTCGCGTTGGTGGTGGTGGGCACCGTGGTGACGATGTAGCTCACCCATTCACTGGGATGCATGTCGCTGCGCGGCACCAACTTGGCCAGTGCAAATGACACGTTGCCGTACGAAGCAACCGTGGCGGTGGCTGTCTTGGTCCAGACTTTGTCCAGGCCTGACACCGCATTGCCCTTGCTGTCGGTGACCGTGAATTCCACCACCGGGGGGCTGGCGATGGTGACCTTGGAGACGCTGGCATTGAACTTTGCCGTCTCCCAGGCCTCTGGAGTGATGGTCGTGACGTCGACCGCTGTGCTTGCTCCAGGGCCTGCAGGGCCTGCAGGGCCAGCAGGGCCGCTTGGGCCTGCGGCGCCCGGTGAGCCGGCGGGGCCGGCGGGGCCGCCCGCGCCGTCGTCGCCGCCGCAACCTGCGAGCGTTACCGCCACAAGTCCGGTGGCAACCAGCGTGAGCCAGTTTCGGTTCTTCAAGACACGCATCAGTGTGCTCCTCAAGGGGTGGTGCCACAAACTCCGGTGCACTGGCAGCGGCGCACAGCAATTTGTGCGCTCCATGCCAAGGCACTGCAGGAGGTGCTTTTGCGGCGCATTTACGGGTTGCAAATGCGCCGAGTCACCATGTTGGCAAGCGGCAGTTTAGGAGTCTGGCCACACCCGAAATTGATCCACATCAGCTATTGATGCCCG
>CAZUKT010000029.1:1333-9934 GCA_964620975.1 uncultured Rubrivivax sp.
GTGCAAGAACCCAACGGACGCACTTGTGCCAATCGCACGGCAATACGTTCTTGGGTGTGGCAGCGCACAGACGGCGGCGCATGCAGTGGGGTGCAAATGCGCCGCCGGTGCGGGTTTTGCCAGTGCGGGTTTGGCCAGTGCAGACAGCACCGCAGCCGCGCCGTCGGCAGGTTCAGTTCATGCTGAAGCGGGCGCGCCGGCAGCGGCCCGGCCCAGCCGTGGCAGCGCCTACTTGGCGGCCAGCACAAAAGCGATCACGGCCTTGAGGTCGGCGTCGCTGCCCTGGACCCTGTCGTGGTCGTCCTGGCCCCCCGTCTTGAACATCTCAAGCATCGCGGCCGTGGGGTCGGGCTTGCCTTTGTACTTGGCCGCAATGTCGGCAAACGACGCGCCCTTCTTGGTGGTCTTTTCGGTGTGGCACTTGTTGCACTTGGCCTTGGCCATGACGTCTTCAGCAGCACCCGCCATGGCGGGTGTGGCAAAGGTGGTGGCTGCGTAGACCGCTGCATAGGCGGCCGCGGTAGCAAGGGTGAAGGTCAGTCTCACAGGGCGTCTCCGGGTGCGCCGCTTGCGCCGCTGGCCGCGTGGCACGCGCCAACCGGCCGCCCCGGCTGGGGCGGGCGCCCGGGCTTGCTCGCACATCGCAGCGCCCGTGTCACATTCTTTGAGCGGCGCGCCGCCAAGCGCTTGATGCGAGTCAACTTTTGGTGGCGTTGGTGGCGTTGGTGGCGTTGGTGGCGTTGGTGGTGCCGTGCGGCGTGCGCCAGGCAAACAAAAGCCCCAGGGTCGCTTGTGGCAGCGCTGGGGCTGGTTGCCCTGAATCCAGGGCCACGGCTGCCGTTGGCAGCCGTGGTTTGCAGGCCAGCTTACTTGGCCGCCAGCACCACGGCCACCACGGCCTTGATTTCTTCGTCGGTGGCCTTGAGCGCCTTGTGGTCTTCTTCGTCGCCCATCTTGCCGCCGGCCTTCAGGCCCTTGAACAGCTTGTCGGCGGCGTCGGCCTTGCCCTTGTACTTGGTGGCCACCGAGGCGTAGGACGGGCCTTTCTTGGTGGTTTTTTCGGTGTGGCACTTGTTGCACTTTTGAGCGGCAATGACGTCCTCACCCACACCGGCGTAAGAGCCAGATGCAAAGGCGAGGGCGGCGACGGCGGCAAGTGCGGCAATGCTGAGTTTCATTCGTGATCTCCAGTGTGTTCGGGCGGGATGCTCAAGCTTCTGTCAAACAGATTCTGCGCCCGCTTGGTTGACAACCGGGAGACGAAACCAGACCGCCTCCGTGGTGCGTGGGGATTCTTGCGACGCTCCCGGGCTCAATCCTTGATCTACGTCATGTGCCAGGGCTGCGGTGCCGCGCCAGGTGGCGCGGTGTCCATGAATGCAGCACGCGCCGCACAAAGTTGGAGCGTGCGATGTGGTAACTCGGGTCAAAGCCGTAGAAGTTGCGGTGCATGCGGGCCAGCTCTTCACTGCGGTAGGCCGCCAAGGGTTTGTGGGCTTCGGCGGCCTGGCGCTGTGTGTGCTTGCGTGCCAGGCGTTCGGCAAGCTGGGGGCTGGCGGCCAGCGCCTGCGCCCTGGCCTTTGCCAGCAGCACAAAGTCGGGGGCGGCACCTGGCAGCACGGTGTCCACCAAGCCCAGGCCGGCGGCCTGCAGGGCTGACACCGGCAGCCGGTGGCCCATCACGTCAGCCACGGTGGCGCCAGCGCGCAGGCGGCGTGGCAGCAGATAGCTCCAGTACTCCGATCCATAAAGGTTGCCCATGTTCTTGTAGTGGGGGTTGAGCACCACGCCCTCGCGCGCCCACACCTCGTCGGCGGCCAGCGCCATGAAGACACCACCGGCGCCTGCGTTGCCCTGCATGGCAGCAATCACCAGCGTGCCTGTGGCTTCAATCAGCGCCTGCGTCAGGTCGTTCATGGCGTTGATGTTGTGCCAGGACTCGTCAGCCGGGCTGGCCGCGGCTTCGATCACATTCAGGTGGATGCCGTTGCTCCAGAAGTCACTGCCGCCCAGCAGCAGCAGCACACGGGGCGGCTGGGCCAGTGCAAAGCGCACCGCAGCGGCGAGCCGGCGGCATTGCGTGGTGCTCATGGCGCCGTTGTAGAAGTCAAAGTTCAGCACGCCCACCATGCCGTCAGGCGTGTAGTGGATGTCCTGCCAGCCGGCTGCGGCGTTGGCGTCCAGTGCCAGCGGCCAGTCGGGCAAGGTGGCCGTTTCGGCCACAAAAGCCAGCGCGGTGGGCAACTTGAAGGCCTCTGGCAGATCGGTGCGGCGCACATGCCCAATCCATACAGCGCCGTCCACGGTGGCGCGCAACACCGCGTCATGCCGGCGGGCCACCACGCTGCCCGGCTTGTGCGGTGGCGTCAGCGCTTCGGCGTGTGCATCAAACAAGTGGCAGGGCACACCAAACAGTTCGTCGGCCACGCCAGGTGTGCCGTCGGCGGCGCGCAGCTTGCGCAGCACGGTTTCAGTGGGGTCGTGTTGCCAGTCGATGCGGCGGCCGTCTTGGCGCATCACGGGGCGCCACCGGCCGGGCGGCGCGTTGCCGGTGGCGGCCGGCGGTGCACCGCCGTGGCCAACAAAGCGCTGCACGGCGCGGGCCACAGCGCGCGACGCGGCTTCAGTCACTTCGCGCCGGTAGAGGCTGGACTTGGTGGCCGCCCGCATGGCAAAGGTCTCGGCCGCCCACACCGGGCCGGCGTCCATCTCGGCTTCCGCCTGTATCACCGTCACGCCCCATTCGCCTGCACCTTCGGCAATGGCCCAGTCCAGCGCCGAAGGGCCCCGGTCGCCCACGATGCCCGGGTGCACGATGAGGCACACCGTGTGCCGCCACACGACCTCGGCAATGGCACGTTTGAGGAAGGGCGCCACGACGAGATCGGGTTTGAACAGGTCCACCGCCTCGGCCGTGACTGCGTCAGATATGTCCAACTCGACGGACAGATCGTGTCCCGCAGCCGTGAGGTCCAGGTAGAGCCTTTGCGCCAGGCTGTTGAAGCTGCGCGTGAGAAACAGGATTCGCAAGCCGCGCACCCCGTGCGTCAGCAGATGCGCGGCAACTGGTCGCCGGTGAGCCAGTCAACGATGCGCTTGCCGCCAAAGCGTGTGCGCATCTGCACAAAGTGGTGCGGGTCTTCGGTGACTTCACCAATGACGGCCGCCTCGGCACCCAGCGGGTGGGCACGCATCACGGCCAGCAGGGCGTCGGCGCTGGCGGCGTCGCAGATGGCGATGAGCTTGCCTTCATTGGCCGCATACAGGGGGTCCAGGCCCAGGAATTCACAGGCCGCAGCCACCTGCGGCTTCACGGGCACGGCCGCCTCGTGGATGAGCATGCCGCAGTGCGACTGCGCGGCCAACTCGTTGAGCGTGGTGGCCAGGCCGCCGCGTGTGGGGTCACGCAGGCAGTGGATGCCGGGCACCGCCTGCACCATGGCCGCCACCAGGCCGTGCAGGGCGGCGGTGTCCGACTGGATGCTGGTGCCAAAGCTCAGGTTCTCGCGCAGCGACATGATGGCCATGCCGTGGTCACCCATGCTGCCGCTGACGATGATGCGGTCGCCCGGGCGCGCACGGTCACCCGAGATGTGCACGCCATCGGGCACCACGCCCACGCCGGTGGTGGTGATGAAGACACCGTCGGCCTTGCCCTTTTCAACCACCTTGGTGTCGCCGGTGACGATGGGCACGCCGGCCTCTTTGGACGCCGCCGCCATGGAGTCCACCACCCGCTTCAGGTCGGCCAGCGGGAAGCCTTCTTCAAGGATGAAACCCGCCGCCAGGTACAGCGGCACGGCGCCCGACATGGCCACGTCGTTGACGGTGCCGTGCACCGACAGGCAGCCGATGTCGCCACCCGGAAAGAACAGTGGCGACACGACATGGCTGTCGGTGGCCATCACCAGGCGCCCGGGCGGCACCGTGAAGGCGGCCTGGTCATTGGCCTGGCGCAGCCATTCGTTGTCAAAGGCGCGCTGAAACAGCTCTTCGATGAGTTGCGCCATGGCGCGGCCGCCGCCGCCGTGGGACATGTCGACGCAGCCGTGTTTGAAGTCCACCGGCCGGACGTAATCTTTGCGAACTGTGCTCATGGCGTGATGATGGCCGAAAAAGAGCAACGGCCACTTTCGTGGCCGTTGCGGGATGCGGCGGGGCGGCCGGCTAGTGCAGCCCGCCGCTGAGCAGGGCCGCAAAGATGAACACGGCCAGCGCCACGCCGATGGCCAGCGCGGTGAAGCCAAACACGTGGGCGCGCAGCATCATTTCCTTGGTGGGTGGCGGCACCAGGTTCTGTTCCAGCGTGCCTTCAGCGACCATGCGTTCGTATTCCAGCGGACGCTCTTCCTTGAAGCGGTCCAGCGGCATGCGGCCGATGAAGATCACCGGGTCCATGGGGAAAGCCTCGGGCCGCAGGTGCGTGTGGAAGAAGTGGAACAGGAAGATGAAGCCCGTGGCCAGCAGCGCTTCGTCGCTGTGCACCACGTAGGCCGCGTTCAGCGCCCAGCCCGGCAGCACCATGGTGAAGGCGGTGGGGAACCACAGCACCAGGCCCGACAGGCCGATGATGGCCACGCCCCAGAACACCGCCAGGTAGTCAAACTTTTCCCAGTAGGTGAAGCGGTCGAACTTGGGCCGTGGGCCCAGGTACAGGAAGTACTTCATCATGGCGATGAAGTCGAAGATGTCGCGCGGCTGCGGCACCATCGAACGCGGGCCCCAGAAGTAGCCCTTGTCGCGCTTGACGAACAGGCCGTAGACCAGCATGCCCAGGTGCCAGATGAAGTAGCCAAAGGTCACCGCGCCGCCAATGCGGTGCAGCACGCCGGCCATCTGGGCGCCGCCCATGAAGGACATCATGGTGGGCGCCCAGCTGGCCTCGGCAAACTTCAACGGCAGGCCCGTGGCACCCAGCAGCAAGAAGCTGGTGACGATGGACACGTGCAGGCCCATCTGCATGTTGCTGAAGCGCCGCACGTAGGGGCCGTCACCGCCATGGCTGAAGTTGAATTCACCGCGCAGCTTGCCCACCAGCGCACGCTGCATCCACAGCAGGCCGTGCAGGCCAAAGAAACCAAACACGCCGATCAGCAGGGACGTCATGCCCAGCCAGATCCAGTAGACGTAGCTGTTGCGCTTGGGGTCTGACGGGTTGGCGTGCGGGTCAAAGGTCAGGAACGAGGCGTTGACATTGGAATGGCAGGCGCCGCAGGTCTTGGCCAGATTGCTCGGGTGCACGCTCGAGCGTGCGTCGGACGCCGGCAAGTTGTGGTGGGGCGTGTGGCAGTCGGAACAGGCTGCGGCCTTCTTGTTGTCCAGCGAGGTGGCCTTGCCGTGGAAGCTGTCGCGGAAGGCCGCGGTGAACTTCTTGTGGCAGTCGCCGCAGCCGTCTGACATGGCGTGCCGTGCGGCGGGTGTGTCGGGTGCCTTGACGGCGTGTGACGAGTGGCAGGTGGAGCACACCGGCCCTTCTTTCTTGCCGCCCAGTGCCGTGCCGTGGGCGCTTTCAAGCCATTCACGCAACACGCCTTCGTGGCAGGCGCCGCAAGTGGCCGGGATGTTGTTGTGGCTGGTGGTGGAGTTGGCCTCGTCCTTGGGGTGCACCTCGTGCTTGCCGTGGCAGCTGGAGCACGATGGTGCGGCCTTGCTCAGGCCCGACTTGAGCAGCGCACGCGCGTGCACGCTGGTCTCGTAGCCGGCCATCATCTCTTCGTGGCAGGCGCCGCAGGTCTTGATCTGGTTGGCCGGCGACAACGGCGACTTGGGGTCACCGTCTTTGTAAACGGTGTGCAGGCTGTCGTGGCAGGCCGTGCAGTCCTTGATGGCTTTGGCCCCCGTGGCACGCTTGCCGTGGATGCTGGTGGCGATGGCCTTCAGTTCGTCGGCGTGGCATTCCTGGCACACCTGGGGCTTGACCAGGCCCAGGGGATCGTCGGGATGTTTGCTGGCCGTGCCGGCTTCATGGCAGGTAACGCAGTCAACCTTGCGGTGCGCCGAGCGACGAAAGTCGTCGGTCACCACCTGCATGGTCTTGCCGTCCTTGGCCTTGAGCTTGGCGTCGTCGTGGCAGTCCAGGCACTTCTTGGTGATGGCCTTGGCGGCCGCTGCTGCGGCGGCGTCTGGCTCGGCCAACGCGGGTGCGGGCGCGGTGCCCGCCAGCACCAGCAAGCCTGCCGTGATTGCTGCCAAGGCATGGCGGCTGATGGACATCAGCACGCTCCTGGCAGGCCCAACGGACACAGCACATCGCATTTCAATCCCCCTCAAGCCACACACCGGTGCTGCAGCCGCGTACGGGCTGCACCCTGGGGCGGCGGCAGCTTGATTCTGGTCACCGGGACCAGGGGAGTCTTGATCCGCGACAAGAATTGCGGTCAGCGGATGGCGCTGCCCGTGTGGACAGTACAAGCGCCCTGGCCATGTGCGGGCCGCTGACTTTTGATGTCCATCAATGTTGGGCCGCCTTGAGGCGCTTCGGGGCGCCGGCTCGCAGGGCAGGGCCCTAAGATCGCGGCCTTGGGGCCAGCGGGCCCCGTGCAAGGGCCAATGGGCGCCAACCGCAGCACAGGAGCAAGCTGAATTGAACATCAAAATGGGTCAACGCACGGTGGTGCTGGGGGTCACGACCATTGCTGCGCTGCTGGTCGGGCTTGCGGTGATGGCCGTGGTGGGCATCACGGGCTGGGAATACACCAACAGCAATGCCTTCTGCGCCACGATGTGCCACGACGTGCACCCGGAAGAAATCGCGGCCCACAAAGAGGGCGCACACGCCCGCGTGAACTGCGTTGAATGCCACATGGGGCGCAATTCCACGCTGCACCTCATGGCGCTCAAGCCCACGCACCTGAAAGAGCTGTGGGGCATGATCGCCGGCTACGAGCGGCCGATAGCGTCCAGCACGCTGCGCCCTTCACGTGAGGCCTGTGAAAGCTGCCACTACCCGTCGGCAGAACACCACGACAGCATTGCCACGAAGGTGCACTACGCCACCGACGAAAAGAGCAGTGAATCGCGCACCAAGCTCGTGCTGCACACCGGCATGGACGCCGTTCGCCCGGGTTACACACGAGGCATCCACTGGCACATCCAGAACGAAGTGCGCTTTGTGTCACCCGACCCGCAACGACGCGACATCCCGTGGGTGGAAGTGGTCAAGCCCGACGGCACCAAGGTGGTTTACACCGACGCCGAAACCAAGCTCAAGCCCGAGCAGATTGCCGCGCTGCCCGCACGCGCCATGGCCTGCTACGACTGCCACAACTCGGTGGGCCACCCCTTCCCCAACCCGGCCACGGCCGTGGACGAAGCCATCCGCACCGGCAAGATCGACCGCAAACTGCCCAACGCCAAGGCGCGCGCCGTGGCGCTGCTCGAGCAGATCGGCACCATCAACGGCGACGAAAAGTCGCGCGGTGCCAAGGTGGACGCGGCCATTGCCGCAGCGGCCACCAAGGCGGCCACGCCGGCCGAGTTCAAGCCGGCTGAGCAGAAGTTCAACACTGCGATGCGCGGCATCCTGATGGCTGCTTCCTTCCACGAGAAGGACTTCTCCTGGCAGAGCTTCCCCAACCACACGGGCCACTCCGACACCAACGGCTGCTTCCGCTGCCACGACGGCAAGCACTACAACGACAAGGGCGAAGCCATACGCCTGCAGTGCACGTTGTGCCACAGCCTGCCCGAGGTGACGCGTGAAAACGGCAAGAGCACCGTGGCTTCGCTGGTGCCTGAAAAGGCCGGTGAAAAGCAGCCCGTCAGCCACCAGGCGCCCAACTTCATGCACAAACATGGCGACGAGGTAGAGGCCGAGTGCGAAGAGTGCCATGGCACACCGCTCAAGCGCGGCAAGCAAGGTGGCAACTTCTGCTCCAACCCCGCCTGCCACGGCCGCGAATGGCCGGGCCTGACGATCCTGGCGGACCCGCCCAAGAAGGCGGCGGCGGCTTCAACGTCGATGGTGGCGCCGGCCCCTTCGGCCCCGGCTGCAACTGCCAGCGCAGTGGCGTCAGCGCCCAAGTAACCAAGCCGGAATGAAAAAGGGCCGCATGAGCGGCCGCTGATTCCAGAGCGGGCCGAAGCAGCAAGAGCGCTTCGGCCCGCTTTCTATTCAGGCCGGCACGGACACGATGGCCGCGTCCTTGAAGCGCCCGTAGCTGTAGTAGGCCGCGCAGGCGCCTTCAGAAGACACCATGCATGAGCCGATGGGGTTTTCAGGCGTGCAGACGGTGCCGAACACCTTGCAGTCGCGTGGGTGTTTCACGCCGCGCAGGATGGCGCCGCATTCGCAGGCCTTGTTGTCGGCCACGCTCTTGGTCTGCAGCTTGAACTTCACTTCAGCGTCAAAGGCGGCAAAGCTGTCGCGGATGCGCAAGGCGCTGTAGGGCACCTCTCCCAGGCCACGCCATTCAAAGCTGCGGCGCAGTTCCAGCACCTCGCTCACCAGGGCCTGGGCCTTGAGGTTGCCGTCACGTGTGACGGCGCGGCTGAATTCGTTTTCCACCTCGGCACGGCCTTCGTTGACCTGGCGCACCAGCATCAAAATGGCCTGCATCACGTCCAGCGGCTCAAAGCCGGCGATGACCACCGGCTTGCGGT
>CAZUKT010000029.1:9944-11149 GCA_964620975.1 uncultured Rubrivivax sp.
GCAAAAAACTCGTAGGGCTGGCTGCCGATGATGGTGGACACGTGCGCCGGGCCGATGAAGCCGTCCAGCGGCAAGGTGCCCAGCTTGCGCACCTCGGGGGACTCAAGAATGTTGGTGATGGCCGCCGGCGTGAGCACGTGGTTGCACAGCACCGTGAAGTTGTTCAGGCCCAGCGCTGCAGCTTGTTTGATGACCAGGGCCGTGGGCGGCGTGGTGGTCTCAAAGCCGATGGCGAAAAACACCACCTCGCGCTCGGGGTGGGCCTGCGCCACCTTGATGGCGTCGGCCGGCGAATAGATCATGCGCACGTCGCCACCACGTGCCTTGGCCTTGAGCAGCGACAAGCCGTTGGACGCCGGCACACGCAGGCAGTCGCCGTAGGTGCAGACGATTGCCTTTTGCTCCAGCGCCAGGCCAATGGCCAGGTCCACCCGGCCTATGGGCAGCACACACACGGGGCAGCCGGGGCCGTGGATCATGCGCACCTGGGGTGGCAGCAGGTCGGCCACGCCGTAGCGCGAGATGGCGTGTGTGTGGCCGCCGCAGAATTCCATCAGGTTGTAGCTGCGGCCGCCGCCTTTCTTGGCTTCGGCCGCAATGACGGTGGCGATTTGCTGCGCGACATCGCCGTCGCGGAATTCGTCGATGTATTTCATGCTGCGGCCGTCTATTGAAGTGGCAGCTCGGCCGGCATCTGCGCAAACAGCGCCAGCGTGCGCTCGGCTTCGGCCGGGTCAAGCTTGGACAGCGCGTAACCCACGTGCAGGATCACGTAGTCACCCACGTTCACGTCTTCCACCAGGGCCAACGAGATTTCTTTGCGGATGCCGCCGAGGTCGATGATGGCGCTGTCGGGCGCCACCAGTTCCACCACCCGCACGGGAATGGCCAGGCACATGATTCAGTCTCCTTGGGGTGTTGGGGCAGGCAGGGCGCACAAGGCCACCCAGGCCTGCCCGAGCGCTATGCTGCCATCGTTGGGCGGTGCCTGCTGCGCTTGCAGCACACGCAGGCCTTGAGCCTGCAGCTGTGGCACCAGCAGGGCGGTGAGCAAGGCATTGAGAAAACAGCCACCACCCAGCGCCACGGTGCGCAGGCCGGTTTGCTCTGCGGCTTGATGCACCCAGCGCGCCAGGCCGTGTGCCAGCGCGTGGTGCCACAGTGCGGCGCCGTGTGCGGCGTCTTTGGGGGTGGCATCAGCGGCC
>CAZUKT010000029.1:11159-18190 GCA_964620975.1 uncultured Rubrivivax sp.
CGGCCAGGTGGGCAAAGACGGGGCCCGGGTCGAGCACGCCGTCTACCGAAAGCCGCATCGCGACTTGACTCCCTCGCCCCGCTTGCGGGGAGAGGGTTGGGGTGAGGGGGCTTGGCGCGCGCGAACCCTCACCCCAACCCTCTCCCTGGGAGGGAGAGGGGGCAAGACAACCGGCCGCCAGCGCTTCCAGCAGCATCGGCGCCTGCCCTTCATAAGCCGCCACGTCGCGCACGCCCAGCAGGCCGGCGGCGGCGTCAAACCAGCGGCCCAGGCTGGTGGTGGGCGGGCAGCGCAAGCCACGCGCCAGCATGTGCTGCACGGTGGGTGCGGCGGCGTGGCCGGCAAAGCGGCTGCCGATCTGCGCACCCAAGCCCAGGCCGTGCAAGGCTGCTGCCGCCATGCGCCAGGGCTCGCGCGCGGCGGCGTCACCACCCGGCATGGCGATGGGGGCCAGGTGGCCCAGCCGCGTAAACACGGCACCGTCCATGCGCAGCAGCTCACCACCCCAGGCGTTGCCGTCGCTGCCCAGGCCCACGCCGTCAAGCGCCAGGCCCAGCAGCGGCCCCTGCACACCATGTTCGGCCGCCACAGCGGCCACGTGCGCGTGGTGGTGCTGCACGGCAAACACCGGCAGGCCCCGTGCCGCCGCAAACTGCGCGGCAAAGCGCGTGCTGAAGAAGTCAGGGTGCAGGTCATGCGCCACCGCTTGCGGCTGCACGTCGAGCACACCGCACAGGTGGTCCACGGCTTCGGTCATGGCCTGGCAGGTGGCGGCGTTGTCCAGGTCGCCGATGTGCGGTGAGAGAAAGGCTTCATCACCGCGCGTGATGCACACCGTGTTCTTGAGCCAGGCGCCAGTGGCCAGCACCGACGGCCCGGCGCGTGGCAGCTTGATGGGCCGCGGCGTGTAGCCGCGCGCACGCCGTATGAACTGCGGCGCCCCGCCGGCCGGCAGGCGCAACACGCTGTCGTCGCAGCGCGCCACGATGTCGCGGTTGTGCAGCAGCCAGGCGTCGGCGATGCCCTGCAGGCGCTCCAGCGCCTCGCCGTTGCTGGTGACCAGGGGCTCACCGCCAGGGTTGGCGCTGGTCATCACCAGCAGCAAGTCCTGTGCTTGCGCCAGCCACGCCGTGCCCGCCGGGCGCCCCGCAGCTTCATGGAAAAGCAAGAAGTGGATGGGCGTGCACGGCAGCATCACGCCCAGTGTGTGCAGGCCCGGCGCCACACCCTGCAGCGGCCCCGGGGGTTGCGGCTGCTGTGGCACCAGCACGATGGGCCGCTCGGCCGACTGCAACAAGGCCTGCGCGGCCGCGCCTGCCGCCACCCAGGGCGCCAGCGACGGCAAGTTGGCGGCCATGACCGCAAAGGGTTTTTCTTCGCGGTGCTTGCGCTGGCGCAGTGCGGCCACGGCGCCCGCGTTGCGTGCGTCGCAGGCCAGATGAAAACCTCCCAGGCCCTTGATGGCGACGATGCGGCCGGCGCGCAGCAGCGCCCAGGTGGCCGCGATGGCGTCGCCAGGCAGTGTTTGGTTTTGTGCGTCCACCAGTTGCAACGCCGGCCCGCACAAGGGGCAGGCGTTGGGTTCGGCGTGGAAGCGGCGGTTTGGTGGCGACGTGTATTCGTGTTGGCAGGCCGGGCACAGCGCAAACGCCGCCATGCTGGTCTGGGCGCGGTCATAGGGCAGCCGGTGGGTCAGCGTGTAGCGCGGCCCGCATTGGGTGCAGTTGATGAAGGCGTGGCGGTGGCGGCGGTCGGCCGGGTCAAATAGCTCGGCCAGGCAATCGGCGCAAGTGGCGGTGTCGGGCGGAATGGCCGTGCTCACCGCGCCGCCCCGGCTGGCCAGGATATAAAAACCGTCTGCAGGCAGCAAGCCGGGCTGCGGCGTGGTCTGCACGAGCTGCACGCGCGACAGGGGTGGCGCGTCGCTGCGCAGCCGTTGCTCAAACTCGGCCAAGGTGTCGGGCGCGCCTTGGGCCTCAATCAACACACCCTGGGCGTCATTCAGCACCCAGCCGTGCAGGCCCAGGTCCAGCGCCAGGCGGTAGACAAAGGGCCTGAAGCCCACTCCCTGCACCGCGCCGCGCACGCGGATGCTTCGGCGTCGGTGGTGGGCGGGGGGCTCAGTGGTCATGGGCGGGCCCACACGCGGCCACCGGCCGTGTGTTCACGGGTTTTGCAGTTGGGCGACCTGCGCTTGCAGGTCGGCCACGCGCTGCTGCAACGCGGCCACCGTGCCCAGGCGTTGCTGGCTTGCACCCTGCACACCCTGTGCAATCCAGTCCAGCCATTCGCCCATGCCGTGGTCGTTGGTGGCCGACACCTGAATGATGCGGATGCCGGGGTTCACGCGCCGCGCATTGGCCAGGCAGGCCGCCACGTCAAAGCGCAGGTAGGGCAACAGGTCCACCTTGTTCAGCAGCATCAAGGACGCGGCGTGAAACATGTCGGGGTACTTCAGCGGCTTGTCTTCGCCTTCGGTCACCGACAGCACCACCACCTTGTGCGCTTCGCCCAGGTCAAAGCCGGCGGGGCAGACGAGGTTGCCGACGTTTTCAATCATCAGCACCGAATCTTCGGCCGGCGGCAGACGCTGCAGCGCGGTTTCGACCATGGCCGCGTCCAGGTGGCAGCCCTTGCCGGTGTTGATCTGCAGCGCGGGTGCGCCGGTGGCACGGATGCGGTCGGCGTCATTCGTGGTTTGCTGGTCGCCTTCAATCACCGCCACGGGCAGCTTGCCGGCCAGCAGCTCTATGGTGCGCACCAGCAGCGTGGTCTTGCCCGAGCCAGGGCTGGACACCAGGTTGAGCGCAAACACGCCGCGTTGCGCCAGCAGGGCCCGGTTGCGCAGGGCGTGGCCGTCGTTCTTGGCCAGGATGTCGCGCTCGATCTGCACCATGCGCGCCTGGCTCATGCCTGGCACGGCATTGCCGGCCGGGCCGGTGCCGAAGTGCAGGGCGCCAGGGCTCACGTGAACGTGATCGTGGGAATGGCCGTGCGCGTGCGGGTTGGTGTGGTCGTGGTCGTGGTCGTGGTCATGGTCATGGTCATGGTCATGAGCATGGGTGGGCTCATTCGGATGCGCATGCTCATGCGCATGCCCATGGCTGTGCACGCTGCCGTCCGCGTGCGTGTGGCTGTGTTCGTGGCCATGCCCATGTGAATGGGTTTGCGCGGTGTCGTGCGCATGGCGGTGGGTGGTGCCGTCGGCATGGGTGTGCTCGGCGCCTTCGATGTGGGTTTCATCGCTGCCGCAGCCGCAGGTCATGCACATGGGGGTCTCCTTGCTGTCATTCGATTTCAATGTCCATCACCCGCATGCGGTCGCCGCCGGTGACTTGCAACTGGTAGCTGCCGCAGTGCGGGCAGGCGTCGCCCCGCTGGGTGATCACCACCGCCGTGCTGCAGGCCATGCACCAGGCGGTGCCGTCGGCTTCAACGATGTCCAGCGCCGCATCTTCGGCCAGCGACCCACGCTTGACCACGTCAAACGCAAAACGCATGGATTCAAGCTCGACCTGCGCCAGTTTGCCGATCTCCAGCCGCACGGTCTTGACACGCACGGCGCCGTTGGCGGCGGCGGTGTCCTGGACGATTTCGCGCACGCTCTCGGCGAGTGACATTTCATGCATCAAAGCACTCCACCTGGCAGGCCACGCAGGGGTCGAGTGAATGTATCAGGCACTGCGCCTGGCGCTGCAGTGCAGCGGTGTCGTTGGCAGGCGCCTGGGTCAGTGCACTGACCAGGGCGCCACTGCGGTGAAAGTTCCATTCGGTGGGTGCCACGATGCGGTAGCGCAGCACACGGTCGCCCGCCAGCCAGGCTTGGTGCAGCAGCAGGCCACGGGCGTTTTCAACCCAGGCCAGGCCGCTGCCGTCGGCCAGTGTCAACGCACCCAGCGCGGGCTGCATGCCGCCGCTCAGCAGCAGCGCCAGTTCTTGCAGGCGGGCCACAAAGCGTGCTGCAACGCGCGAGCGGCCCCCTTGCAGCAAAGCTTGTATCAATGGGGCGTGCTGGCGGCGGGCCAGTGCACCGGTTTCTGCAGGCTGGCCGCGCCACACTGGCTGCTGTGCGAAGCCGGGGTCGGCGTCGGCGGCTGCCGCCAGTTCGGCCACCCAACTGGCGTGCGCTTGGGCGGGCAATAGGGCTGGAAAACGCCCGGGCAAATCCGCCGACAGTGGTGCGGGCCCTTGCCGCAGCGCCGTCATGGGCGCTGGCATAGGCGCCGGCACGGGCGCCGGCATGGGCGCCGACATCGGCGCCGACATCGGCGCCGACATCGGCGCGGCCTGCGGCAACGTGCCGGGCCAGGCCGCATCCAGGGCCGCCATTTGCGCGATGAATCGCGCCGCGCCGGTGCTGCCGTTCTGCGCCCAACCAGTCAGCGCCGCAGCGCTTTGCAGACCCAGCCACGCGCCGGCGTCCATGCCAAAAACTGCTTGTGCAATGGCCTGCGCTGCACCCGCTGACGCAGCCGCCGTCTGGAAGGTGGTGGACGCACGCGCCGCAGCCAGGGCGTCGGCGGTGGGGGCCTCACCCAGCCAGCGTGGCCACTGCAGCAGCGTGTGCCAGGTACTTTCGCGCACCACCTCGGCGGCCACAGCCTGGGCTGCGCTGGCGAGGCCGGCTGCAGTGGGCAACAGGCCTGCTGCGGCATCACAGGCCAGGGCGCTGGCGGCGGCTTGTGAGCGGCCGCACAAGGAAAAGATCTGCGGCACGGCCGCCACCACTTCGGCGCGGGTGCGGCCCCGCAGCAGCCGCTGGGCCACGTCGGGCCGGGTGGACTGGATGCCGACCGCCGCAACCCGCAAGCCTGCAAGGCGCAGGTGCACCTTCAACTCACCTTCAAGTGCCACGGTCTGCCCGCGCCTTGCTGCCAAAGAGAAAGTCGCGTTTGCTCAGCGCTGAAGTGGGTGCGGCGGCGCTTGCCGTCGCGGCAGAGGATGCGGCTGCCGCCGTGCCCGCAGCCGCAGCGCCCGGCGCACCTGCTTGGGTGGCCACGGCTTGTGCTGGATGCACCTCGGGTGCCGGCCGGTTGCCGGCGTCAAACAGCGCGGCCAGTGCTGAACTGGCCGTGGCCACAGCGGCTTCGTGGTCGGCAAATTCAAACATGGGTGAAAAGAGCGAGCAGGCCTGGTAGTCGCCCAGCACGGCGTCCTTGCTGCCGATGAATTCAAACACCCCGGCCGGAAACACGTAGTGCCGTGTTTCACGTTCACCAATCGGGTGCCAGTGCGCCACCACACGCGGCAGCAGCACCAGGTTCATGAACCAGGGTGTCACCAGCACACCCAGCCAATGGTGCTGCCAGTGCGCCATGCCCACGGCCTGCACCTGCAGCGCCGGGTTGACCATGGGCACGTCTTGCATGTGCTCGCGCCAGATGGTGGCAAAACGTGCCTCCAGCGCTGCGGTGGGGCTGGTGCGGTCAGGGGCGGGCGCGGAGGTGGGCGCGGGCGTCAGCAGCGCGGCCAGGTCGCGCACCGCATGTTGCACCGTGGCCGCAGTGACCAGGCCGCTAGTCATCGAGCACCAGAAAGTGCTGTTTCTCGCAAGAACAGTTGGGGCAGGTCCAGTGCGGTGGCAAATCGGTAAACGGCGTGCCGGGTGGGATCTGCCACACCTCGTCACCCAGTGCAGGGTCGTAGACGGCCCAGCAGATCTTGCATTCCAGCCGCGTGCTGGGGCCGATTTCGCCGTGGCGGCCCGAGGGGGTTTCGCTCATCTTGCAGGAATGCGCGGTTCAGGCCGGCGTGAGCGAATCACCCATCCACAGCACCAGGTCCAGCAGGCGGTCTCGTGTTTCAACCAGGTCTTCGTGCGCGGCCACCGCCACCTCGGGCATGGCCACCACTTCGATGGTGTTGAGGATCAGCGTCTGCATGTTGTTGAAGTACTGCACGCGCCACACATGCCGAGCGGACGTGCTGCTGATGCGGCAGTTGCCAAAACCACGCGACAGCACCACCACCGAGCCACCGTCGAGCATGGCGTCCAGGTGGCCGGCGTCTTCGGGTGACAGCGGCAGCAGGGTGAGGTTGATGACGTGCGACGGCGTGGCCGGGCCGGCCAGGTCCATGGCTTCCTGCAGTTCATTGACGAGTGCGGGCACGTTCATCGCGCCTGCCGGCAGCGGCAAGGGGCGCAGTGTGGTGGCGGCGCGCTCTTGCGCCACCGCCGCCACCACGGGCGGTATGGGTGCGGCAAGAAGGTAGTCATGCAGCAAGTGCGTGCCCTGCAGGTGCTGCTCGCGCCACACGCCGGAAAACACCGTTTCTTGCACACGCACTTCATGACCCGCTTCGACGATGGCCGAGACCTCGCCTTCACCCAGGGTTTCGTTCAGCACACGCAGCGTGGCGGCGGGCAGGCCGGCCAGGTCCAGCGCGGGCAGCGTGCCGCCTTCAGCGAGCCAGGTGCTCATGTGGCCCACAAAGGTGTCGAGCACGTCACGCGCGCCGGCCACATCGGTGTCGGGCCCGGGCTCGGGCAGGTTGGGCATGGAAAAGGTGGTCATCTCGCGCGGCATGGCCATGTATTCCACCGCGTCGGTGGGCTCGGGCATGAGGCTGCGAATGGGAATGTGTATGGGCCGCAGGGTGGGGTTGTGGCTGGGGTCGGTGAAGTCGGTCATGGCCGTGGGCTCCTGGGGGTCGGTCACGTCAATGGCGTCAGTGGTGTCAGTGGCGTCAGTGGTTCAATGGCAGTGGGGCTCGGCGCTCTGGCCGGCAGCCAGCACCGGGATGCCCACCGTGGGCGCGCGTGTGGGTTCTGCGGCCATCAGGCGCTGCAGTTCAGCCAGGTACACGTCCCAGTCGCGGATGCCGTCCACGGCGCCCAGGTAGCGGCCGTCACGCAGCATCACAAAGGCCGGCCAGCGTGCAAAGCCGTAACGCGGCGCAATGGCACGTGACGCGGCCGGTGGCAGCAGGCAAACGCGGAAGGCACGGCCCGCGGCGATGTGCAACTCAGGCACTACCACGGCCATGTCCAGGGTTTCCTTGAAGCGCTCGGGGTCCTCGGCAAACACCAC
>CAZUKT010000030.1:0-12099 GCA_964620975.1 uncultured Rubrivivax sp.
GGCCACCACATGCGTGGGCGGCGTAAAGCGCCATTGCCCCGTCTTGTGCATGTAGACCCACTGGTCGTGCAGGTCCAGCGCCAGCGAATGGCTGCGGCCGGCGGCTTGTTCCAGCGCGTCGCGGCGGGCGATGACAAAGCCCATGCCGGGCACGCCTTCGATGCACTTGCCCGACGCGGCGATGAGCGCCGTGAACGGTGTCGTGGCGGCGTCGATGGGCAAGGCGCCGAAAGTGCTCATGGCGTCAACGATCAGGCCACGCCCGTGCGCGGCGGTGACTTGGGCGATGTCTTGCAGTGGGTTGAGGATGCCGGTGCCGGTTTCGCAATGCACCTGCGCGACATGGCTGATGCTGGCGTCGGCGGCCAGCGCGGCGCCGATGCGGGCCACGTCGGCCGGCTCGTCCTCGCGGTGGTTCAGCACCACGGCGGCGCGGCCGAGACAGCCGAGGATGCGCACGATGCGCTGGCAGTAGGCGCCATTGTTTGGCACCAGCACCTTGCCATCGCGTGGCACCAGCGTGCCCAGGGCCGCTTCCACGGCGAAAGTGCCACTGCCCTGCATGGGCACGCAGACGTGGCTGGCCGTGGCGCCGGCGATGGCGACGAGCTCGCTGCAGACCGAGGCGGTGAGTGCATTGAACGCGCTGTCCCACGAGCCCCAGTCGTGTTGCATCGCCGCGCGCGTGGCCAGTGTCGTGGTCAGGGGGCCGGGCGTCAGCAACACGGGGTCTTGCACGGGTGTCTCCTGGGTTCAGGGCACGATGGCCGCGCGCAGCACGCGGCGTGCGGCGGCGTCGGCCATGGCGTCGTCCACACGGTCCAGCGGGTAGATGCCGTCCACCAGTTCAGCAAACGGGAAACGCTGGCGCTGGGCGACGACAAAGTCCAGCGCCTCCACCAGGTGGCGCGGGTGGTAGTTGTGCACGCCGCGCAGCGTGAGCATCTTGCGCAGCAGAATGTTGGCGTCGAGCGTGACCATCGCGCCTGGGTTGACGACACCGCCCAGCACGTAACGCCCGCCAATGCGCAGCATGTCCATGCCCGAAGGGATGACACGCGGATCGCCGCAGACCTCCAGCACCACGTCGGCACCCATAGGCCGGCACAGCGCGGCCACGCGCTGCGACAGTTCGGCCGCTTCAAAGTCCGCCGGGTCCAGCGCCACGTCCACGCCAAAGCGCGCAGCACGTTCGCGCCGTTCGGCGACACCGTCGATGCCGATCACCTGCCCGGCACCACGTGCCTTGGCGATGGCCGCGCCGTACAGGCCCAGCAGGCCCAGCCCCTGGACGACCACGGTCTGGCCGATGCGGATCTCAGCCGCTTCGGTGACGGCAATCATGGTGGCCACGCCGCAGTTGATGGGCGCCGCTTCGGCATCACTCAGCGCATCGGGCAGGCGCAGGATCCACGATTGCGGCAGGATGTAGCAGTACTCGCCGAAGCCGCCGTGGTGGTGGGGCGGTGTGGCCGCCGCCATGTGCCCGTACTTGTCCACGCCGGGCGACTTTTGCGGCAGGTCCAGCACCTCGCTGCAGTAATTGGGGCCGGGGATGAAGTACTCGCTCCAGGTGATGCGGTCGCCCACGGCCAGCATGTCACCGCGCATGTCACGCACGACGCCGGCGCCCAGCGCAGCGATGCGGCCGACGATTTCGTGCCCCAGCACACCCGGGCACGGGTTGGGCCGGTGGCCCTGCCAGGAGTGGATGTCCGAGCGGCAGATGGTGGACATCGAGATGCGCACCAGCACCTGGCCGGCAGCCGGCGGCCGCAGCGGGTAGTCGCGCAACTGGAACGGCGCGTTGGGCGCGTCGTAGACGGCCACGCGCGCGCTGGCCGGGATCATGGCGCTGTGCCGTTGATGGCGAAGTCAAAGATCTGGTGGCTCTTCAGGCCTGCCTCGGCGCGGCGGCGGTAGGCGTCGTTCAGCGGCCGGTTCAGGATGAAGGGCACACGCGCTTCTGTCACGGCGCCGTGGCTGCGCAGGCGCGCATCGCTCAGCGTCGAAAGGTCGTGGTCGGCGGCGCCCGCACCGATCACCACGTTGTGTTCGCCGATGACCACGACGTCGCCTTCGCGGTCGGCGGGCAGCTCAAAGCGGCGGCAGGCTGCAGCCTTGTCCAGCACCTCGGCCAGCCCCGGCATGCCGGCCAGCAGCGCCACGATGGCCTGCGGCGTGGCCTTGCCGCCCCGGCACCAGACCCGCACGAAGCCGCCCAAAGCGCCGTGGTGGCGCACAAAGGCGTCGGTGATGGGGCAGATCACGCGGGTGTCACCCGCGCCGAACGCGTGGTCCAGGATGTCCTGCAAGAAGATCACGTTGGGGCTGCCGTCGGGCCTGGACTTGTCGTTCATGCCGTGGTCGGCCGTCAGCGCCACGGTGGCGCCCAGGCTGGCAAGGCGGCCGAAGGCGGCGTCGATGCGGCGGTAAAACTCATCGGCCACCGGGTCGCCGGGCGCGTGTTTGTGCTGGATGTAGTCGGTGAGCGAAAGGAACATCAGCTCGGGGCGGTCGCGCTCCAGCAGCCGCACACCGGCCTCCAGCACAAAGAGTGACAGGTCCATCGAATACATGTCGGGCTGTGGCATGCCGACCAGGCCCAGCACGTCTTCGATGCCGTTGTAGGCCCGCGTGCAACGGTCGGCAAACTCCGACGAGAAGCTGATGTTGCCGTGGCGCAGGTCCAGGTCCTTGCCAAGCTGGCGGCGCAGCTTGTCTTTGGCGGTGATGGACACAACGCGCGCACCGGCATCGGCAAACTCGGCCAGGATGGTGCGGCTGCGCAGCAGTTCCGGGCCGGTCATGACCACGGCTTGCCCGGTGTCGACGTCAAGGTAGAAGTTGCCCGAGACGCCGTGCACCGAGGGCGGCGCGTCGGTGATGAGCGACATGTTGTTTGGGCAGGTGAAGCTGGGCACCGTGCCGTCGGCCACGGTGCTGAAACCCTCGGCCATGAACCGCGCAATGTTCGGGATGATGCCGGCGCGTTGGCCGTGTTCGATGTAGGCCGGGTCGCCGCCATCGATGCACACAACGACCACAGGTTGGTCGGGGCGGCGATAGTTGACGCCGTTCAAATGGATGGATGTCATCCGATGGGCTCCGATGGAATGTGGCGGGCAGGGAACTGGCGAGCGGGGAGCAGGGCAGGTTCAGATCGCCCACTGGCGAATGCGCGCCGATAGCAGGTCGATGAGCGTCACCGAGACGATGATGATCAGCAGCACGGCGGCGGTCTCGGCATAGTCGAAGCCGCGTATCACTTCATGCAGGATGACGCCAATGCCACCGGCGCCCACCATGCCCACCACCGACGCCGAACGCACATTCGACTCAAAGCGGTACAGGGTGTACGAAATCCACAAGGGCAGGACCTGCGGGATGACGCCGTAGAGAATTTCTTCCAGCGCGTTGGCGCCGGTGGCCCGCACGCCTTCTACCGGGCGCGGGTCAATGGCCTCCACGGCCTCGGCAAACAGCTTGGCCAGCACGCCCGTGGTGTGCACCCACAGCGCCAGCACGCCGGCAAAGGGGCCCAGGCCGACGGCCACGATAAAGAGCATGGCAAACACCATTTCATTGATGGCGCGGCACGCGTCCATCAAGCGGCGCACCGGCTGGTAGACCCAGCGCGGCACCAGGTTCGCAGCCGACATCAGGCCAAAGGGAATGGCACAAATGACCGCCAGCACGGTGCCCCAGACGGCGATGTGGATGGTGATCACCATCTCGTCCAGGTAGATGCGCCAGTCGTGAAAGTTGGGCGGGAAAAATTCGCGCGCGAACACCGCCATGTTGGCCGAGTCCCTGAACAGCGCCATCGGGCGCATGTCGGCACCGCCCCAGGACCAGATCAGCACCATCAGTGCCACGGCCCAGGCCAGGGTGGTGCCAAAGCCGCTGGAGGGCGGCTTCAGCGGCACGTCAAGGATGTTGGGCTTTGGCGGGGCCATGGTGCGGTCGGCGTCCGTGTGGGCGGCTGCGGCTTACTTCGACTTTTTGGCCAGATCGGCCAGCTTGGCGTCGATCTCGGCCAGCTTGGCCTTCTTGTCGGCTTCGGACATGTTGGCGTCGCCTTCAAACTTGCGGCGGTCCTTGAACAGCTCCAATTGGCGGATGGGGATCAATTGCGCGTCGGTCGAGGCCTTGAAGCCGGCCAGCCGGTACATGTTCTTCAGGATCTCTTTCTCGCGGGCGTCCTTGCCGTAGCCGACGACGAAGTCCTGGATCTTCTTTTTCATGTCGGCCGGCAGGTCCTTGCGCCACACCAGCGGGTCACGCGGGATGAGCGGTGACGTCCAGAGGATGCGGATCTGCTCGAGCTTCTCGGGCGACTTCTCCTTCATCTTCTGCGTCATCTCGCTGTTGCTGGTGGCGATGTCCACCTGCCGGTTCAGCACGGCCAGGAAGTTGCCCTCGTGGTTGGACGAGCGCATGACCTTGAAGTGCGTCTTCGGCTCCAGGCCATTGAGCGTGAACACGTAGTAGCTGGGCACCAGCGTGCCCGACGTGGATTGCGGGTCGCCGATGCCGAAGGTGTAGTCCTTGCCGTTGCCCAGCACCTGGGCCAGCGTGTTGATGCCACTGTCCTTGTGGGTGATGAGGTAGGAGTAGTAACCCGGCGTGCCGTCCAGGTCCACAAACTGGGCAAAGACTTCGCCACTGGCACGGTCCACGGCGTCGATGGCGGCCTTGTTGCCGTACCAGGCAATCTGCAGCTTGTTGAAGCGCTGGGCTTCGATGATGCCGGCGTAGTCGGTGGCGTAAAAGCCGTTCACCTTGACGCCCACGGCCTTGCTCATGTCGTCAAGGAAGGGCTCCCACATCTGCCGCAGGGCGCCGGCCTTTTCAGTGGCGATGATGCCGAAGTTGAGTTCGGTGACGTCGGCGGCGTGCGCCACGCCGGCCAGCGCGATGGCGGCAGCAGCGAGCAGGGATCTGCGTGAATGAAGCATGGGTGTTTCCTTGGGGCTGCAGGGGTTGAAGTGGGGGCGTGGGTTCAAAGCAGGGCGCTGGCAGTGGCTGGCAACCGATGTGGCGCAACGCTTTCGGTTGCGACCGGGCGCCCACCCGTCTTGTCGAACAGGTCTTCGACATCGGCGCCATAAAGCTCGGAAAGCAGGGCCGGTGTCAACGCCGACGAAGGGCCGTCGTAGACCACAAGACCACGGTGCAGCGCAACCGTGCGTGCGCAGTAGCGAATCGCAAATTCGACCTGGTGCAGCGACACCAGCACCGTGCAGCCGCGCTCGCGGTTCATCACCGCCAGCAGTTCCATGACCTTGCGGGACGACTCCGGGTCCAGCGACGCAATCGGCTCGTCGGCCAGCACCACACGTGCGCCCTGCACCAGACAGCGGGCCAGCGCCGCTCTTTGCTGCTGGCCGCCCGAAAGCGTGGAGGCGCGTTGCCACGCGGTCTGCTCGATGCCAACCGCCGCCAGTGCTTCCAGCGCCTGCTGTCGCTCAGGCACATTGAAGCGCATCAGCAGGCTGCGCCACAGGCTGGTGCGGCGCAGCAGGCCGACCAGCACATTGGTCATTACCGGCAGGCGGTTGACCAGGTTGAACTGCTGAAAGACAAAGCCAATGCCGGCGCGAATGTCGCGGATGTCGCGTGCAATGCGGCCGTCACGCTGGATCTCGCGGCCGAAGACTTGCACCGATCCCGAATCGGCAGCGATGAAGCCCGACAAATGGCGCATCAACGTGGACTTGCCCGAGCCCGACGCACCGATCAGCGCCACCATTTCGCCGGGTGCCACCTGCAGGCTGACGCGGTCGAGTGCCTGGCACGCCGCAAAGCGTTTGCTCAGGTTTCGCACCTCGATGGCGGCGGTGGTCATGGACCCGGCTTTCGTAATTTGGTTGACACACCGCGATCCTAGAATTTGCCTATTGCAGTTTGTTGACAATCCAATTTCATTCAAATGAATCGCCAAAAGACCCAACGGCAGGCGGGCCGGCCATGAACGCCAGCGACGCACTGATGGTGCTGACGCAGCAGTCACTGCCAGCGGTGGTGCAGGGTGAGATCGAACGCATGATCCTGGACGGGCGGCTGCTGCCGGGTGAGTCGCTGCGCGAGGCAGCGCTGGCGGGCGCCCTGGGTGTCTCACGCGGGCCGCTGCGCGAGGCCTTGCGTGGCCTGGAGGAAAAAGGCCTGGTGCAGACGCGGCGCAACTGCGGCGCACAGGTGCGTTGCCTGAGCCTCGACGAAGCCGATCAGATCTATGAACTGCGCATTGCCCTTGAAGCCATGATCGGGAGCAAGGCCGCAGGCCGCAACGACGCCGCCAGCGTGCAGCGTCTGGCCGCTGTGGTGGCCGACATGGAGCGTGCGGTGGGCGCCACGGACATTGCCTGTTATGTGGGGCTGAACGTGCAGTTCCACAATCAACTTGCACTGTGCGCGGGCAACGCCAAGCTGCACGCCACCTACAGCCGGCTTGTGGCCGAACTCTCCTTGTACCGCCGCCAGGCCTACCTGCACGACAGCGAAACTATGAAGGTGTCGCTGCGCGAGCACCGCGCCATTCTTGATGCGGTGGCCGCAGGCGACGCCGCGCTGGCGGCAGCACTGATGCAGCGCCACGCCGCCGACAGCCGCGCCCGCCTGCACCAGGCCCTTGAACCCCAGGCGGCCATTGCGCCGGCAGGAGCAGACCATGCAAGCTGAACAGGCCAGCGGCTACCGCGCCGAGGCCATGCGCATTGGCGGCGAGCACGCCATGGGCGACGGACGCCGCATGGAGGTGCTGAACCCCTACACCGGCCGCTCGGTGGGCAGCGTGCCGCTGGCCCAGGTTGACGACGTGCGGCGCGCCATCGCCCTGGCACGCGCCTACAAGCCGCAGTTGTCACGCTTTGAACGGTCTGCAATCCTGCAGCGCGCCGCCGACGCCGTGGTGGCGCGGCGCGACGAAATCAGCGCGCTGATCACGGCCGAGTCAGGCCTGTGCCACAAGGACAGCCTGTACGAAGCCGGCCGCGTGCGCGACGTGTTGGTCTTTGGTGCCGCTGCAGCGCTGCACGACGATGGCCAGGTCTTCTCGTGCGACATCACGCCGCACGGCCGGCAGCGGCGTGTCTTTACGCAGCGCGACCCGCTGCTGGGGGTGATCGTGGCCATCACGCCCTTCAACCACCCCATGAACCAGGTGGCGCACAAGGTGGTGCCGGCCATCGCCACCAACAACCGCATGGTGCTCAAGCCTTCAGAGAAGGTGCCGCTTTCGGCCCTGCTGCTGGCCGACATCCTTTACGACGCCGGCCTGCCGCCGCCGATGCTGCAGGTCGTTACCGGCAACCCGGCCGAGATTGGCGACGAACTGCTGACCCACCCCGATGTGGACCTGGTCAGCTTCACCGGCGGCGTGGCCATCGGCAAGTACATTGCCGGCCGCGTGGGCTACCGCCGCACGGTGCTTGAGCTCGGTGGCAACGACCCGCTCATCGTCATGGACGACGCCGACCTGGACGAAGCCGCTGCCCTTGCGGCCGCCGGGTCCTACAAGAATTCAGGCCAACGCTGCACCGCAGTCAAGCGCATCCTGGTGCACCAGGCCGTGGCCGCGGCCTTTACAGAGCGACTGGTTGAACACACACGCCGCTGGCGCTACGGCGACCCCACCGACCCGCAGCAGGACATGGGCACGGTCATTGACGAAGCGGCTGCGCGGCTGTTTGAGGCACGTGTCGATGCGGCCATCGCCCAAGGCGCGCGGCTGCTGTGTGGCCACCAGCGCCAGGGCGCGCTTTACGCGCCCACGGTGATCGACCGCGTGCGGCCCGAGATGGCCGTGGTGCGCGAAGAAACCTTCGGGCCGGTCTCGCCGGTGATTGGCTTCGGCTCGCTGGACGAGGCCATCGCCATCGTCAACGGCAGTGCCTTTGGTTTGTCTTCGGGCGTGTGCACCAACCGCCTGGACGTTGTCACACGGCTGGTGAACGAACTGCAGGTGGGCAGCCTGAACGTGCGCGAGGTGCCCGGCTACCGGCTGGAGCTGACGCCCTTCGGCGGCGTCAAGGATTCGGGGCTGGGCCACAAGGAAGGCGTGCTTGAAGCGATGAAGGGCTTCACCAACCTCAAGACCTACTCGCTGCCCTGGCCGGCGTGAAAACGCGCGCCAGCCTTGTCTGCCAGCCGGCCTTGTCGGGCGAATGGCTGACGTTCGCCGGCACAATCTGCGCATGAGTCACGTGGCCACTGTGGGTGGTGAACGCTTCACCTTCAACGACCTGCGCGAGCTGATGGCCAAGGCCACGCCGGCGCGCTCGGGTGACCAGCTTGCCGGTGTGGCTGCCACCAGCGCACGCGAGCGCGTGGCAGCGTGCCAGGCACTGGCCGACCTGCCTTTGAAGGTGTTCCTGCAGCAGGCTTTGGTGCCGTACGAAACCGACGCCGTGACGCGGCTGATCATCGATGGCCACGACGCCAATGCCTTTGCGCCGGTTTCACACCTGACGGTGGGCGCCCTGCGCGACTGGCTGCTGGCCGACGCCGCCACGCCGGCCGTGCTGGCCGCGCTGGCACCGGGCCTGACGCCCGAGATGGTGGCCGCCGTGAGCAAGATCATGCGCAACCAGGACCTGATGTCGGTGGCCAGCCGCTGCCATGTGGTGACTCGCTTTCGCGACACTCTGGGTCTGCCCGGCCATCTGGCCGTGCGCTTGCAGCCCAACCACCCCACCGACAGCCCGGCCGGCATTTTGGCCAGCGTGCTGGACGGCCTGATGTACGGCGCTGGCGACGCGGTCATCGGCATCAATCCCGTGGGCGACAGCGTGACCGGCCTGGTGCATTTGCTGCAGTTGCTGGACGGCCTGATCCAGCAGCACCAGATGCCGACGCAGACCTGCGTGCTCACGCATGTCACCAACACATTGCAGGCGCTGGCACGCGGCGCGCCGGTGGACCTGGTGTTCCAGTCGATCGCCGGCACCGAATCCGCCAACCGCAGTTTTGGCATTGACCTGGCCCTGCTCGACGAGGCCCACGCGGCAGCGCTGTCGCTGCGACGGGGCAGCGTGGGCGACAACGTGATGTACTTTGAAACCGGCCAGGGCAGCGCCCTTTCGGCCGGCGCGCACCACGGCGTCGACCAGCAAACGCTGGAGGCGCGTGCCTATGCCGTGGCGCGGCGCTACCGGCCGCTGCTGGTGAACACGGTGGTGGGCTTCATCGGGCCCGAGTACCTGTACGACGGCAAGCAGATCGTGCGTGCCGGGCTGGAAGACCACTTCTGCGGCAAGCTACTGGGGCTGCCCATGGGCTGCGACGTCTGCTACACCAACCATGCCGAGGCTGACCAGGACGACATGGACAACCTGCTGGTGTTGCTGGCCGCCAGCGGGGTGAACTTCATCATGGGCGTGCCCGGCGCCGACGACGTGATGCTCAACTACCAGAGCACCTCGTTCCACGACGCGCTGTTTGTGCGCCGCTTGCTGGGCCTGAAGCGTGCACCCGAGTTTGAAGCCTGGTTGCAACGCATGGGCATCACCGACGGCTGCGGCAGCCTGCTGCCCGCCGCTGCGGCGCCGGCGTTGGCCTCGTCCATGGCACGCCTGCTTGCATCGCCTAGATGACACCGCCCAAATGACGCTGCCGACCGCCCCCTGCCTGGTGGCTGCATCTGCACCCGAGGCCGACCCCTGGGTTGAGCTGCGCCGCCACACGCCCGCGCGCATCGCGCTGGGCCGCAGCGGCAGCGGCCTGCCCACGGCCGAAGCGCTGCGCTTTGCTGCCGACCACGCCCAGGCGCGTGATGCCGTGCACGTGCCGCTGGACGCGGCCGCGATGTGTGCGCGTTTGCAGGCCGGCGGTTTTGCCACGCTGCAAGTCAGCAGCCGTGCCGGCACCCGCGCCGAATTCCTGCGCCGCCCCGACCTCGGCCGCCGCCTGGCCCCCGCTTGTGTGCAGGCCCTGCTGGCGCGGGCACAGGCGCTGGGGCAGGCGCAGCCGCAGCCACCGTTCGATCTGGCCGTGGTGCTGGGTGACGGCCTTTCGGCGCTGGCCGTGCACGGGCATGGGCTGCCGCTGATTCGTGCGCTGCAAGACGCACTGGCCGGCGCGCTGCGCTGGGCGCCGGTGGTGGTGGCGACGCAGGCGCGTGTGGCCTTGGCCGACGAGATTGGCGCCTTGCTGGGTGCCCGCACGGTGTTGATGCTGATCGGCGAGCGACCTGGTCTGAGCTCGCCCGACAGCCTGGGTGCCTACCTGACCTACGCACCCGAAGTCGGTCGCGTCGATGCCCAGCGCAACTGCGTCAGCAACATCCGCCCGGCGGGCCTGCCGCCGGTGCCGGCGGCACAGCGCATCGCCTGGTTGCTGCACCAGTCGCTGCGCCTGCGCCTCAGTGGTGTGGCGTTGAAGGACGAGAGCGGCGCCCATCTGCTGGGCCCCTGAGGCGCTGCAAACAGCCGGCGCAGCGGCTTGAAGCGCTGGATGCCGGCGCACCACCGGCGGCGCTTCATCGGCCCGTAGATGCGGGCTGCGGCACAGGCGCATCGGCGTCGGCAGGCGGTGTTTTCGCGGCTGCGAACGCGGTGTACCAGTTGACCCGCCGGGTCAGCACCATCACCGTCACCAGCGCGCCAAAGAGCAGCACCGCGCCAATGAGCAGGGCGGCCTGCTCCATCTGCAGCAGCGTCCACAGCGCGCCGTACAAAAGCGCCACGCCAGCACCGAACCCGGCACCCGCCCGCCACCGCCCGAGCATGTGGCTGGCGTAGTAGCCCAGCAGCAGCACGCAGGCGGCGCTGGCCGCCGCGTAGGCCAGATCAAAGGCGATGTGCTCCGACAGGCTCAGCAGCAGCAGGTAAAACAAGGCCAGCGCCAGCCCCACCAGCGTGTACTGCACCGGGTGCACGCGGCGGCCCGACATCAGCTCGGTCAGCGCCACGCAGCCGAAGGTGAGCACGATGAAGAGCAGCGCGTACTTGGTGGCGCGGTCGGTCAGCACATAGGGGTTGACGGGGTCGATGAAGGCCACGCCCAGCGTGTCCATGCAGACACGGTCTTTCTGGCTTGGCGCCGGCACCCATGTCTCGCCGTAGGCCTGGCTGGCCACGGGCGGCGTGCTGCGGCAAACCTCGCCGTTGCGGCCCACTTCGTTGGCGGCAGCGCTGGCCAGTGAACTGATGTCCCAGCTGGCGTCGAAACCCGCAGCGGCCACCGTGCGTTGGGTGGGCAGAAAACGCCCGTTGAACGATGGGTGCGGCCAGTCTGATTGCAAGCTGAAGCGCGTGTGCCCGGCCGCCGGAACCAGCGCCAAAGACGCCGTGCCCGCCAGTTGCAGCTGCACCACCGCGTCCAATGGGCCGCCGCCCGTGGCCGGCGGCAGCACGGCATGCAAACCGCGTGGGTAGGCGCCGTGGCCGGTGCCGGGCAACACCGGCAGTGGGGCACCACCGAGCTGCACCTGTGCGCTGCGAATGCCGCGCACGTCTTGCACGCTCAGCATCAGGTGCAGCGGCCCGCAGCGCAGGCGGCCCCCGGTGTGCTGCGCCACCGGCTGCAGCGCGCCCATGTCGTCCCAGTGCGCCTTCAGCAGCACGCTGCCGGCGTAGCTGTTGACCTTGAAGAGGCCGCGATACCGCGGCTCGGCGCGCATGTCGCCCGCCACCTGCAGGGCCTGCGGTGCGGCGGTGAGCATGAATTCGCGCCTCTCGGTGATGCGCCGCTGCTCTTTGCCTTCGCCCACCGTGCCGTCCCACTCTTCGGTGCAGGTGCGGTGCAGCAGCGGCCCGAGCAGGGTCTGCGGCCCGGCCAGTGCGTCTTCGACACCCGCAGCCGCCTGGGCCTGGCGCACGCGGCGTTCGGCCACCAGGCTGTCTATGCGCAACAGCACGGCACCCAGCAGCAGCATCACCAGGCCCATGGCGGCCAGCTTGGTCAACAGCGGGAATCTCATTCGTCGGCTCCATCCTCTTGCGGTGGAGCCATCGTCGCGCTGCGCGGCGGGGCCAGTGCGTGGTTTGTGTGCTGGGTGTGAAGTGCGCGCCGGCCAGGTGCTCACGTGCCCACACCCACACCCACGCACAGACACGCTCAACGCATGGGCAGGCTCAGCACCACACGCAGCCCCGG
>CAZUKT010000030.1:12199-16484 GCA_964620975.1 uncultured Rubrivivax sp.
CCACGCACAGACACGCTCAACGCATGGGCAGGCTCAGCACCACACGCAGCCCCGGGGCGGCGTTTTCAAATGCCAGGCCACCCCCGTGCAGGGTGGCCACCTGGCGCGCAATGGCCAGGCCCAGGCCGCTGCCCTTGTTGCCGTCACGCGGCCGGGGTGTCGAGAAAAACCGCTCGCCCAGGCGGGCCAGCGCGTACGCCGGCACACCGGGCCCGTGGTCACGCACGCTCAGGCGCATGAGGGCGCCGTGGCGCCGCACCGCCAGCTCCAGCACGCTGCCCTCGGGCGCAAAGTCAATGGCGTTGGCCAGCAGGTTGGAAAGCGCAAATGCCAAGCGCTCGGCGTCCACCGGCACCGGGGTGTCGTCGGCGTGTAGCCATTGCACCTGAAGGCGGCGTTGTGCGAGCAATGGGGCCAGCGCATCAAGCTCGGCCTGCAAAAGGGCGGGCAGTGGCCGCGGCTGCACCTGTTCAGGCGCGCGCAGGCTTTCAAGTTTGGACAGCTCCAGCAGGCGGTCCACCATGTGGCGCAGGCGTTGCACCTGCTCGTCGATCTGGCCGGCAAAACGTTCGCGGTCGGGCGCCGGCAGGGGCTCGGACAGCAACTCCGCCGCGCCCCGTATGGCGGTTAGCGGGCTCTTCAGTTTGTGCGTCAGCGCGCGCATGGCGTGTTCAACCTGGGCCCGGTCTTCAAGGCGGTCGCGCATGGCACCCATGGCCGACGCCAGCTCACCCAGTTCACCCGGCAAGCGCGGCACCGGGTGGTGCTCGCCCGCGCGCGCCTGCTGCGCGTACTGGCGCAAGCGCCGCACGCCCTGCACGGTCCACAGCGTCACGCCCACACCCACCAGCAGGCTCAAGCCCAGCAGCCAGGCGCCGGCGGTGTAGATCTTGGCTTCGGCGCGGTCGATGAACTGCTGCACCGTGGCCAAGGGTTTGGCCACGGCCAGCACCCCGATGATGGCGCCGCCGGGTTGGGCCGTGACCGGCGCAGACACCACCATCACCGTGCTGCCGTCCTGGCCCGCTTGTTCACGCGTGGAGCGTGCGCCGTATTCGCCACGCAGCGTCAGCATCACGTCGCGCCAGCGCGAAAAGTCAGCCCCGGGCGCGGCCGCGTCGCCCGAGTCGTAAACCAGCCGGCCGGCGGCGTCGGTGACGTAGATGCGCAAGTCCAGGCTGCGCTTGTGCAGGCCCCAGATCTGCGCGTCTATCGGGCGCGCCCGGTAAGCCAGCACGGCCTGGGCGAAGCGGGTGTTGTTCAGGTTGCCGCCGGCCGGCAGGGCCTGCAGCTCGGGCGCGGCCAATTCGGCCAGCATGTTGGCGCTGTCCACCAGCACGTCTTCCATCACCTCGCGCACGCTGGGTTTGACTTCGGCCATGAAGACACGAAGGATGAACACGGCCGCGATGCCCGTGATGAGGAAAAAGCCAAACAGCAGGCGCAAGCCCAGGTGCATCGTGTCCCTCTTACACGCTCAGTGTGGCGCCAGGCCGTAACCCAGGCCCCGGTGGGTGACGATGGGGTCACGCCCCGGCACCACCTCACGCAGCTTGGCGCGCAGTGTCTTCACATGCGTGTCCACCGTGCGGTCACTGGCTTCGGTGGACGCGCCCCACAGCGCGGCCAGCAATGCATCGCGGCTGTGGATGCGGTGGGGTGCGGCCAGCAGCGTGCGCAGCAGGCCGTATTCCAGCCGCGTCAGGCTCAGCCAGTGGCCGCCGTAGCAAATGCGCTGCCCTGCGGCGTCGTGTTCCCAGGGCCCTGCGGCCACCGGCGGCAGGCACAGCGCGGCGCGGCGCAGCAGGGCGCGCACCCGGGCCACCAGTTCACGCGGGCTGAAGGGTTTGCTCAGGTAGTCGTCGGCACCCATTTCCAGGCCCAGCACGCGGTCGATCTCTTCACTGCGCGCGGTCAGCATCAGGATGGGCAGGCTGCGCAGGCGGGCATCGTTGCCCTGGCGCAGGCCGCTGCAGAAGTCCACACCGTTGCCGTCGGGCAGGCCCACGTCCAGCAGCAGCAGGTCGTGCTCGGGCGACTTCAGCAACCGGGCGGCTTCGGCGATGAGCAGCACATGGGTCACCGCAATGCCCTCGCGCTGCAGCGCGTAGGCCACCGTGTGGGCGATGGCGGGGTCGTCCTCCAGCAAGAGCACACGGGGCGGGGTAGGGGGCATGGGCGCAGGAGGCAGCGGGTGTGATCGGTGCAATGTAGCGGCCTGGGCGCCGGGTGGGGCGGTGCAGGCTTGGTTGGGCTCGGCACGGATATCGTGGGCACCACAAGCAGCGCCGGTTGCTGCGGCGGCCCCGGCGCACGCGGCGCCACGTCCGATCGTCTATCACGGCCTTGGGGCTGCATATCGCCGCAGCATTGCTCAGGACACTGCCCCGATGTCCGTGCTGTCTGCGCGCAAACGCAAGACTGCGCTAGCGGCACGGCAAGACTAGCGCTTGTCCGCGACGGCCGGCAGCAATGGCTGCACGAAGTCCCTGGCCACCTGGCGATTGGTTTCGGCCAGCTGCCGGATGGCCTGCGGAATGGGCGCTGCGAGCCGGGCGGTCTGCACCGTGGACCAGAACCGATCGGCCGCCCGGGCTGCCGCAGACCACACGGCCGGATTCGCACCGACCGCACCAACCTTCGGCGTGATGGGCAGCAGCGCAGGGTCCACGCCGCCACCGATGGATGCGTAGCGCATCGGCAGGATGTCGTAAGCCGGCGCGACGCCCTGGTATTCCCCGTCCTCGCCGATGAGCAGCGATATGTTCTCGAAGTGTCGGTCGTTGTTCCCGATGAGCTCGCTGAAAGCCACCATCACGTCGATGTGACGGGCGTCCGTCGCGGAGATGTACCTGGCCTGCTCGCAGCGCTCCGCGAACTGCGTCCACGTGTCGCGCTTGCCGAAGAACTCGTCGTCCACCGAGCCGGCCGACAGCATGCCCACCCGGCCATGGGGCCCCACGCGGTCAAACCGCTGGACCTCCAGGAAGACGTAGTCACCTGAGGCGAGCAGCTGCGTCGGGGCCGCAGGCACGCCCACATCCGCCAACGCCGTGAGCGCCAGGTGCTCGAGCGGGAGCAGTTCGGCCATGCGGCTGCCGTGCTTGGCGAACTTCACGATGACATGTCCCGAGTCCTCCACCATGGACAGGAACTTGGGCTGCTCGCCGCCGGCACTGGAGCCATAGGAAGCCTCACGCAGCATCGCGGCCATCGCGTGGTAGTGCTCGAGCTTGTCTGCCGCCGGCGTCGGCCCGATCCGCATCATCTCCAAGGCCCGCTGCACCGGGAACTCGCCGAACAGCAGATTGCCTGGCGGATTGGTGCCCTGCGTGAAGAGGTAGACCACCCGGTGGTCGTCGCCCCAGTCCTTGAGGTTGGGTGGCAGCGACGGGCGCCCCCTGGAGGCGAACTCCGCCGTCTGACGCCCGAGGAACCCCGAGGGGGCCGCAAACACCATGTACGGTGGCAGCCCCTCGTAGAGCCGGGTCACCTTGCCCATGCGCTCGAGCGTTGCGCCACCGACGAGGAATTCGACGTCAGCGAATGGTTCGATGGTGCCGCTGCGCAGAACGCGGTAAATGTGCTGGCGTGCGCCCAAGCCATCCGGGAGAAGGCGCAGCAGCGCGTAGCGCGGCGTCCTGTCCCCGGTGGGCTTGAATGCGGTAACCGAAGTGCCAAGCCGCTGAATCGCTCGGGACAGAGTCGGCTGGCTCACCCCCAGCGCCGCAGTCAGCTGCGTTGCCGACTGTGGCCCAAGGCGAAGCTGCCGCTCCAGCGTCTGGGCGACAACGGCTCCCGATGAATGCAGTTCAGTGCCCACAGGAATACTTTAGTGAATAGTTCATTGAATAGTGAGTTGCATTTTAGGGCGCATGAAACATCCGCGCAATCGACCCCCCTGGTCGGCAGCGAGTGCGCGCCGAGCCCGCGCGAAAATTGTTCGAAAGGCTGACGCTGCAAGCAAAACGATCGCACCGCAGCGGTGCATCCGCTCTTGACGCGACACCTGTTTGGCCAACTGACGGTCAACCAGGCCGCTCTTGATCACCGTTGAGCCCCGAAAATCGACACTCAGTTGCCAGAACTCACCCAAGCCCATGCTGCGTTACCAGACCCTGCCCGTCACCCCCTTCCAGCAAAACTGCTCCATCGTCTGGTGCAGTGACACAAAACAGGCCGCCGTCATCGACCCCGGCGGTGACCTGCCGCAGATCAAGTCCGCCGTGCAGGCGCTGGGTGTGACGCTGACGCAGATCCTGCTCACCCACGCGCACATTGACCA
>CAZUKT010000030.1:16494-18118 GCA_964620975.1 uncultured Rubrivivax sp.
TGGCGGCACCGGCACGCTGGCGCGTGAAATGGGCTTGCCCATCGTGGGGCCGCACCCGGCAGACCAGTACTGGATAGACGGCCTGGCGCAGCAGGCGCAGATGTTTGGTTTTGCACCCGCCGAGCCCTTTGTGCCCACACGCTGGCTGGCCGACGGCGACACCGTGGCCGTGGGCCACAGCACGCTGGCCGTGCGCCACTGCCCGGGGCACACACCGGGGCATGTGGTCTTCTACAGCGTGGAGGCCCAGCGCGCCTTTGTGGGCGACGTGCTGTTTGCCGGCAGCATTGGCCGCACCGACTTACCCGGCGGTGACCACGACACACTCATTGCCAGCATCACGCAGCGGCTGTGGCCCATGGGGGACGACACGGTTTTCATACCCGGCCACGGCCCCGAAAGCAGCTTTGGCCGTGAACGCCGCAGCAACCCCTACGTGCGTGGCACCTGAAGCACCCGCGTCCAAAGGCAGCACAGCGCATGACACCCCAAACCCTGCTCCAGCATCACGACAACGGCCAGCTCTGGCCCGCGCTTGCCGATGAGCCCGACTTCTTTGCCGACGTGCCGGCGGCCTACCAAGTGGCGCTGCAAGTGGCTGCCCTGCGAAGAGACCGGGGCGAAGAGCCGCGTGGCTTCAAGATCGGTTTTACCAACCGCAGCATCTGGCCGCGCTACAACGTGTTTGCGCCCATCTGGGGCCGTGTCTGGCACAGCACGCTGGTGCTGTGTGACGGCCAGGCCACGCTGCCGGTGGGCCGCTTGTGCCAGCCGCGCATCGAGCCCGAGATCGTCTTCGGTTTCAAGTCGCGGCCCGCCGCCGGGGCCGACCTGCAAGCGCTGTTTGACGCGCTGGACTGGCTGGCGCCGGGGTTTGAGCTGGTGCAGACGCACCGGCCTGAATGGAAGTTCAACGCCGCGCATTGCGTGGCCGACGGCGGGCTGCACGGGCGCCTGGTGGTGGGCCTGCAATTGCCGGTGCAAAGCCTGGCCGCCAACGCGCAGCAACTGCATCAAACCCTGGCTGCCGCCACCGTGCAACTGCGCTGCAACGGCCAGGCCGTGGAAGCCGGCAGTGGCGCCCAGGTGCTGGGCAGCCCGCTGCACGCGCTGCTGCACTTTTTGACCGAGCTGCGCGCCTGCCCCGGTGCGCCCGACATTGAAGCCGGTGACCTGGTCACCACCGGCACCTGGACCGACGCGTGGCCCGTGTTTCCCGGCCAGCAGTGGCAGGCCGAATTCAGCGCGCCGCTGCCCGGCCTGGGCCTGCTGCTGCGTTGATAGGCTGATGGCCATGCAAGCAGCCCGAGCCGCCCAAGCCTCCCAAGAAGCCTTCCCCGAGATACGGGACGCCGTGCGCAGCCTGTGCCGGCAGTTCCCCGACCGCTACTTTCGTGACGTAGACGCCGCACGCGGCTACCCCACGGCATTTGTCGATGCACTCACGCAGGCGGGCTGGCTGGCGGCGCTGATTCCGCAGCAATACGGCGGCTCGGGCCTGGGCCTGGCCGAGGCGTCCGTGATCATGGAAGAGATCAACCGCAGCGGCGGCAATTCCGGCGCCTGCCACGGCCAGATGTACAACATGGGCACCCTGCTGCGCCACGGCTCGGCGGCGCAAAAG
>CAZUKT010000031.1:0-18114 GCA_964620975.1 uncultured Rubrivivax sp.
CAGCCTGAAGGCCAGCCTGGCCGACGATGCCAAGCCTTATGAATGGCTCAGCGCCACGCTGACCGGGGTGATGCCGGCGCACGTGGTGTACCCCAAGGTGGACAACCGGCCAGCGGGATTTTCAGAGCGCTGGCTCAAGGAAATCTTGCGTGGCCAGATGGGTTTTACCGGCGCCATCTTCAGCGACGACCTCAGCATGGAAGGCGCACGCCACCTTGAAGGCGGCAGCCTGACCTACGCCGAAGCCGCCACGCTGGCGCTGAATGCCGGCTGCGACATGGTGCTGCTGTGCAACCAGAGCGTGGACGGTGGCCAGGCCGTGGACGAACTGCTGGCCGGCCTGACGCAGGCGGCGGCCAGCGGCCACTGGCACGCCGATCCCGACAGCGAACAACGCCGCCTGAGCCTGCTGCCGCAAACCGCACCGCTGGCCTGGGACGACTTGATGCATGACCCGGTGTACCAGCGCGCGCTGGAACGTCTGCCTTGACGCCCGCACGCCGATGACGCAGAGCCGGGCCGACAAAAAGCGTTTGCAGATGGCCGATATCGCACGCCTGGCGGGTGTGTCGGTGTCCACCGTTTCGCGCGCGCTCAACGGCAGCACGCTGGTCAACGATGAGACGCGGGACCGCATCGGCCAGTTGGCGCGCTCGCTGAACTACAGCATCAATCTCAGCGCACAGAACCTGCGTCTGCAGAAGAACCAGACGGTGGCGGTGGTGGTGCCTTACGACGCACAAAGCCGGCAGCACATCAGCGACCCGTTCTTCCTGGCCATCGTCGGCAGCCTTGCCGACGCGCTGACCGATCGCGGCTATGACATGCTGTTGTCTCGTGTGGATGCCGAAGCGCTGGACAGCGCGGCCGCGCTCTACGACAGCGGCAAGGCCATCGGCGTCATCATCATCGGCCAGTGGCGTCATCACGACCAGCTCAACAGCCTGGCGGCACGCAAGGTGCCGGTGGTGGTGTGGGGTGGGCAATTGCCGCAGCAGCTGTACTGCAGCGTTGGCGGCGACAACCTGGCAGGTGGCTTGCAGGCCACGCAGCACCTGCTGCAGGCAGGGCGCCGGCGCATCGTGTTCCTGGGTGACGCGCGCCTGCCCGAGGTTCAGTTGCGCCAGCAAGGCTACAGGCAGGCACTGCACACCAGCGGCCTGAAACACGAGCCGCAACTCGAGTTGCCGGTGCCTTTCGAGATCATTGCCGCACGCGAGGCGATGGACCGTTTCTGTGCCAGCGGCGTCAAGTTTGATGGCGTCGTGGCCTGCAGCGATCTGCTCGCACTGCAGGCCGTTCAGGCGGTGCGTGCTGTGGGGTTGGAGGTGCCACGCGATGTGGGCGTGGTGGGCTATGACGACATGCCACTGGCTACTTACAGCGACCCGCCGCTGACCACCGTGCACCAGCCCGTGGCGCTGGCAGGCACCGAACTGGTGGACGCACTGCTGACGCTGTTGCGGGGTGAGCCCGCAGCGCCACGCATGCTGCCCGTGCACCTGGTGGTTCGCGCCAGCGCTCCAAGCCCGACAGCCTCCTAGGGACCGCAGGCACGGCGTGCCCGGCTGCCGGATCGCCACACGGGCTTCCCATTGACGTTCGATTGCAAGTTGCTTGCAGGCTTCGTCGGCGGCATTGGCGTGACTGCCGGCCGAATCTCACTTTTCATTCGCAATTGAGGCGACTGGACCGTCAGACACGTGCAGGTTTTCCCTACTTTGCAATCGTTTGCAAAGAACATCAAATATCGACTGAGCCCTTCATCACCAAACACCCCGAGGAGACACCATGCCTGTCCGCGCCCCGAACTCCGCCCCCGCCATGCGTCCGCTGGCACTCGCCGCCAGCCTGACGCTTGCAACCCTGGGCGCGGCCCAGGCACAAAACGTCGCCGCCGCACCAGCTGCCCCGGCGGCTGCCAACGCACAAGACGGGCTCAAGCTCGACCAAGTGGTCATCACGGGCAGCACCGTGCTGCGCTCCAAGCTCAAGCAGAGCGTGTCCGTATCGTCGCTGGACGGCGAACAGATGCAAAACCTGCAAGCGGCCAGTGCCACCGAAATCCTGCGCGCCGTGCCTGGCCTGCGCGCTGAAAGCAGCGGCGGCGAGGGCAATGCCAACTTGGGCGTGCGCGGCCTGCCCATGTCGGATGGTGGCGGCCGCTACGTGCAGCTGCAGGAAGACGGCCTGCCGGTGATTCTGTTCGGCGACATCTCGTTTGCCACGGCCGACCAGTTTGTGCGTGCCGACCACGGCCTGGAGAACATCGACGTGCTGCGGGGTGGCTCGGCCGCCACGCTGTCGACCAACGCCTCGGGCGCCATCGTCAACTTCATCGGCAAGACAGGCAAGGGCGGCGCTGGCTCGGTGGCCATGAGCCTGGGCCTGGACCACAAGCAGCAGCGCCTGGACTTTGCCTACGGCGGCAACCTGGGCAGCAAGACCTACTTTCACATTGGTGGCTTCCATCGCACTGGCGAAGGTGTGCGCAACACCAATCTGACGGCCGAAAACGGCGGCCAGGTGCGCCTGTCCCTGACCAAGGAATTTGATGGCGGCTATCTGCGTGCCACCTACAAACACCTGGCCGACAGCACCCCCACCTACCTGCCCGTGCCCGTGCGACTGAACGGCAACACCATCGAAGCCATCGCTGGTGTGGACCCGCGAAAGGCCTACTTCATCAACAGCAACTTCAGCCGCGACGACGTGACCGACCGCCACGGCAGCCGCCAGGCCACCGACCCGGCCAAAGGCCTGAGTGTGGCGGTGGACTCCTTGGGCATCGAAGCGCAGGTGGCGCTGGGCCAGGGTTGGCAGGCCACCAACCGCTTCCGCAAGAGCAGCATCAATGGGCGCTTCCTGGGTGTGTTCCCGGCTGGCGCCGCGCCCACCGATGCAGCCAACGGTGCCAACCGCTACACCGGCGCCACGCCGGTGTTCAGCGCGCATATCTTCAACACCTCGCTCGACGACATGGGCAACGTCTTCAACGACCTGCGCCTGGCAAAGACATTCGAGCTTGGCAGCGCAGGCAAGCTCAACCTCACCGGCGGCTTGTTCACCGGCAACCAGAAGATCGCGCAGACCTGGTACTGGAACCGCTACAACATCGGCCTCACGGGCAACGGCGCGGCGCTGTATGACAACGCGGGCGCGGTGAGCAACGTGCCCGTTGCCGACGGCACCCTCACCTGGGGCGGCTGCTGCGTGCGCAGTTTTGCGTACGACATTGCAGCCACCGCACCCTATGCCGCGCTGAGCCTGGAAAACGGCCCGCTGATCATCGACGCCAGCATCCGCCGCGACACGCAAAAGGGCACTGGCAGCTACATGGAAGACGTGGGCACCACCGGGGTGTGGGACCGGGCCGGTGCCACACGGGTCAGCTACAGCAGCAGCGCCAGTTCTTATTCACTGGGCGCCAACTATGAGATTGACCGCAACATGGCGGTGTTTGCCCGTGCCAGCCATGGTGCGAGCTGGAAGTCGCCTGACCGCGTGCTGGGGGACGCTCGCGTGGCCACGGGTCAAGACCCCTACCCCATCAACAAGGTTGACCAGTTCGAGGGCGGCATCAAGTTCCGCAGCAGTGGCTTGTCGGCTTTCATCACCGCCTTCTACGCCAAGACAGCCGAAGGTGCGGGATTCGAGGTCACCACACAGACCGTCAAGAAAAACGACTACGACTCCAAGGGTGTTGAAGCCGAACTCGCCTACCGCATCGGCGCACTGCGTCTGGCAGGGGGCGCCACTTTCACCAAGGCCAGCGTCACCTCTGGCGCAAACAAGGGCAACACACCGCGCCGGCAGGCTGACCTGGTGTTTCAGTTTGCGCCTTCGTACACCGTGGGTGACCTGGAGTTGGGTGGCTCCATCGTCGGCACCACCAAGAGCTACGCGCAGGACGACAATCAAGTCGTGCTGCCCGCTTATGCAGTGCTGAACGCCTTCGTCAACTACCAGTTCACAGCCAATGCAACGCTGCAACTGGGCGTGAACAACCTGTTCAACCAGACCGGCTATACCGAAGCCGAAGGCCAGGGCAACCTCAGCAACAACGCGCTCTACGTGGCACGCTCCATCAACGGGCGCGCCGTGAAAGCGGTGCTGAAGTACGCCTTCTGACGCCAGCACCCCTGCGAGCACCTGGACCGCCGATGAACCCGATCAAGCCGCATCTGTCTTTCTGGCAGATTGTTCATATGAATGTCGGCTTCTTCGGCATCCAGTTCAGCTTCGGCCTGCAACAGGCCAACATGAGCCCCATCTACCAGTACCTTGGGGCTGACGAAAGCAAGCTGCCGCTGCTGTGGCTGGCCGGGCCGATGACGGGGCTGCTGGTGCAGCCGATCATCGGTGCCATGAGCGACCGCACGGTGTCGCGCTGGGGCCGGCGCACGCCGTACTTCCTGATCGGCGCCATCCTGTGCAGCCTGGGGTTGCTGTTCATGCCTTTCAGCCCGACGCTGTGGTTTGCGGCCGGGCTGCTGTGGATCCTGGACGCGGCCAACAACGTCACCATGGAGCCCTACCGGGCTTATGTCAGTGACAGGCTGAACCCCGGGCAGCACTCGCTCGGCTTCCTGACGCAAAGCGCCTTCACGGGCCTGGCGCAGACCCTGGCCTACCTGGCACCCAGCATCCTGGTGTGGCTGGGCATGAACAAGGACGCCGTGGGCGGCAACCACATTCCGCAGGTGACGCTGAGCGCCTTCGTCATCGGCGCGCTGCTGTCCGTCACCACCGTGTGGTGGAGCGTGCGCAAGGTGCCCGAGCTGCCCTTGAGCGAAGCCGAAAAGACCGAGATGCTGGCGCGCCCGCGCGGCTTGGCGGCCACGCTGCGCGAGATCGGCGGCGCGCTGAAGGACATGCCGCCGACGATGCGGCGCTTGTGGTGGATGAAGCTCTTCCAGTGGTACGGAATGATGTGCTACTGGATCTACATCGTGCCCTCGCTGGCCAAGACGATGTTCCACACCGCCGACGCCAGCTCGGTGGGCTTTCGCGATGCCAGCCTGCTGAACGGCCAGATCGGTGGCTTCTACAACTTCGTCGCCTTCATCGCTGCCTTCGCGATGCTGCCATTCGTGCGCTGCCTGGGGCCGAAGGCGGTACACGCAGCCTGCCTGCTGGCTGCGGCTGCGGGTATGTGGGCCATTCCGAACATCCAGGACAAGGCGCTGCTGTTCGTGCCGATGCTGGGCATAGGCCTGGCCTGGGCCAGCATCATGGGCAACCCCTATGTGCTGCTGGCCGGCAGCATCCCGCCCGAGCGGGCGGGTGTCTACATGGGTATCTTCAACATGTTCATCGTGATCCCCATGCTGATCCAGATGGTGACGCTGCCGCTGTACTACCAAAGCCTCCTGGGCGGCCAGCCCGACAACGTCATCCGCCTGGCCGGCACCTTGCTGGCGTGCGCCGCAGTCGCGGTGATGTTCGTGCCCACGGCCAAGGCGCGTGCATGAAGAACCAGGTCCAGCTCATCACCTACGTCGACCGCCTGGGCGGTGGTGGCCTGCGCGACTTGCAGGCGCTGCTGAACGGCCCGCTGGCCGGCGTGTTCGGTGGCGTGCACCTGCTGCCCTTCTTCAACGCCATCGACGGCGCAGACGCCGGCTTCGACCCCATCAACCACACGCAGGTTGACCCGCGGCTGGGCGACTGGGGTGACATTCGCGCGCTGACGCAGCACACCGAGGTGATGGCCGACGTCATCGTCAACCACATGTCCAGTGACTCGCCGCAGTTCCGCGACTACGTGGCGAATGGCGATGCTTCACCCTACGCGGGCCTGTTCCTCAACTTCGACACCGTGTTCCCCCAAGGTGCCACTGAAGCCGAGCTGCTGGCCATCTACCGCCCGCGCCCGGGGCTGCCGTTTGCTGCCACCACGCTGGCCGGCGGCCGCCGCAAACTGCTTTGGACGACCTTCACGCCAAAGCAGGTGGACATCGACGTGCGCCACCCGCTTGGGCGCGATTACCTCGTTGGCATTCTGCAGACCTTCGCCGCCAGCGGCATCCGCATGGTGCGCCTGGACGCCGTGGGGTACGCCATCAAGAAGGCGGGCAGCAACTGCTTCATGATGCCCGAGACTTTCGACTTCATCGGCGAGTTCGCGGCGCTGGCCCGCACGCTGGGCATCGAGGTGCTGGTGGAGGTCCACTCGTACTTCCAGCGCCAGATCGAGATTGCCCGCCAGGTCGACTGGGTCTACGACTTCGCACTGCCGCCGCTGGTGCTGCACGCGCTGTTCTTCAAGACCGCGCTGCCGCTGAAGCAGTGGATCGCCGTGCGCCCGAACAACGCGCTGACGGTACTCGACACGCACGACGGCATCGGCATCATCGACATCGGCGCCGACGCGGCCGACCGCGAAGCCCGGCCCGGCCTGGTACCACCGGCCGAACTGGACGCATTGGTCGAGCGCATCCACGCCAACAGTGGCGGCGCCAGCCGGCAGGCCACAGGCGCTGCGGCAAGCAACCTGGATCTGTACCAGGTCAACTGCACCTTTTTCGACGCGCTGGGCCGCGACGAACGTGCCTACCTGCTGGCGCGGGCTGTTCAGTTTTTCATGCCAGGCGTGCCGCAGGTCTACTACGTGGGTCTGCTGGCGGGCAGCAACGACATGGCGTTGTTGGCGCGCACCGGTGTCGGCCGCGACATCAACCGCCACTACTACGGTGCCGCTGACATTGGCGAGCAATTGCAGCGCAGCGTGGTCAAGCGCCTGCTGCAACTCATTTGCCTGCGCAACGAACACCCGGCGTTCACGGGGTCGTTCAGCATGCTTGAAAGCAGTGCCACGGTGCTTGCAATGCGCTGGCAGCTGGGCGCTCACTCTGCCGAACTGCAGCTTGACTTTGCCGACCTGTCGTACCGTCTGGCGGTGAGTGACGGCAACAACGGCCAGCGTGAGCTGCACTTGGCCTGAACCGCGTAAAGGGTGGCGCGGAGCCTCCCGCCACAAACGGCGGCGCTGGCCTGGCAGCAGCCGCCAACCGAGGGGGCCGCACCCTCAGGCCGAACGCGCCGCCTGCTTGAGCAGCATGTCCATCATCGGCGCCGTAGCGGGCATGCGCGACCAGTCGTAGCGGGCCCAGGCCCGCGCCGACATGGCCAGCATCAACACGGCCAGGGGCACGCTGATGCTGGCGCTGGTGCCGGCCCAGGCCAGTGTGGACACGGTCATGGCGCTGCCGGAGAAGTTGAAGAAGGCCACGGCCAGCGCGATGGCGGCAAACGCGGCGGTGGCGCCCCACGGGCTCATCCGCAAGGCCATTGACGACTTGCACCACGGCAACACCGCCACCGACACACTGCCCACAAACCAAGCGCAACTGGCACCCAGCAGCACCGTGGCAGCCACGTCCACGGCTTGCGGCTGCAGCACGGGCACGGCCATGGCCAACAGCAGGACCCCCACCAGCGCCACGCGCACCAAACCGCGTGCCATGACGTGCCGCCACACCGTCCAAGCCAAACCTTGGCGATGCAGGCCACCCGGCAGCAGCGCCAGCCGGGGCGAGGCCCAGGTGCCCATGGTCCAGGGCGCGGCGGCATTGGCCACCAGGCAGGCCATCAGCATCACGCCCATGTTCCAGCCCATGTGGGCATGCTGAAACCACCACACCAGCAGCACCAGGCCCGGCACCATGACGGCGGCGTCGCGCCAGGTGGCGGTGACGGCGGGCAGCAGCAGTGCCTGCCAGCGGCGTGCGGGCGTGCTGCGGTTGCCGCCCAGCTGCCAGCCGGCCAGGCCGGCGGGTGCAGTGGCTGCCGTGTGCAGGGCGGCCGGCAGGCTCAGCCACCGGGCCGTGCGGGCGGCCGTCCAGGCGGCTGCGGCCAGGCCCACCGCACCGGTGCCCGCCATCCACCCGTCGCGCCCGGGCAGCGCGTGCAGTTGGGCCAGGTCGATCTGGTTCAAACCCAGGATCAGCAGCAGCGGCCCCAGACCCAGCACCGTGCGCAGCCAGGGCAGGCGCACCAGCACCATCAGGCCCAGTGCCACGGCCATGCCCAGCGCCGGCAGGCCGGCCGCATACAACACCAGCGCCCAGGTGGCGGGCACAGCGCCGGGCTCGGGTGACTGCACCGAGGCCGCCAACTGCAGCGCCGATGCCACTGCAGGCAAGGCCAACCAGGCCCACAGCGGCAGCAGACACACGGCCATGCTGCGCCGCAGTTGCCGCAGCGCACCGGGTGCCAGGCGTGCCACGGCCTGGCGCCGCATCAGCACCCACATCGACACCAGCAGCGCGGTGCTGATGCCGGCCAGCATGGCGCCGAAGAAGGGCGCACCGGCCATGATCTTGAAGGCCGCCAAGGCACTGATGAGGCGCGACGTTGGGGTGATGCCCCACAGCGCCAAGGTGCACGCCGGCAGCAACAAGCCCAGCGCCACAAAGCCCACCACCGCGCCGCGCAGCGTGGTGTGCACCAGCGCCCTGGTGGGGCGGGGTGCGGCGGCATGCCGGTGGGCCGGCAGCCCTGCCTGCACCGTGGCCGGCGTGGGCTTCATGCGCTCACCGACACAAACAGGTCTTCCAGCGCCTGCTGGTGCTGCTCTTGCAGCGCGTCCCAGGCGCCCTGCAGCCGCACGCGGCCTTCATGCAGCAGCACCACGTGCGACACCACACGTTCCAGGTCGGTGAGCAAGTGGCTGCTCAGCAGCACGGTGCGCGGGGTCTGGCGCGTGCTGTCGTGGTCGAACAGCAGGCGCATGAATTCGCGCCGCGCCAGCGGGTCCAGGCTGGCCACGGGCTCGTCCAGGATCAGCAGGTCGGGGTCGTGCGCCAGGGCCATGACCACTGCCAACTTCTGCTGGTCGCCCACGCTCAGCGCCGATACCCTGGCGTCTTCGCGCAGCGCCAGTCGCTGGCACAGCGTGTGCGCCCGGTCAGCTTGCCAGCGGGGGTAGAAACTGCCGATGTAGGCGATGTGCTGCCACACCTTCAGCCAGGGCAGCAGGTCGCCGGTCTGGCTGACGTAACCGATGCGCCCCCGTGTGCTGTCGTCGAGCGTGGCCGATGCACAGCCCAGCAGGTGGCTGCTGCCGCTGCCCGGCAACGTCAGGCCCACCAGGCAGCGCAGCAGTGTGCTTTTGCCGGCGCCGTTGCGGCCCACCAGGCCCACCACCGCACCGGTGGGCACCTGCAGGCACACCTGGTCCAAGGCGGCGCGGCCGTCGTAGTGCAGCGTGAGATCCTGGGCCTGGATGGCGGTTTCAAGGTTTGTCATGGCTTGGGTTGGCATGGGCTTGCTCTTTCAGGCAGCGCTTGAAGAGCGCCAAGGCGTCGTCGGGCGACAGGCCCAGTTGCACGGCCTGCAGCGCGGCAGCGTGCAGAGCGGGTTCCAGCAGCGCCAGGCGCTGGCTGGCACGTGGCGTGGGCTTGACAGCGGCAATGACCATGCCCATGCCGCGCCGGCGTTCCAGCAGGCCTTCGGCTTCGAGCAGGCTGTAGGCCTTGCTCACGGTCATGGGGTTGATCGCGTGCTCCAGCGCCAGCGCGCGCACGCTGGGCAGCTCTTCACCCGTGCGCCATTGCCCGCTGGCCACGTGGCGGCGCACCTGCTCCACGATCTGGCGGTAGATGGGCTCCGTGGCCGAAGGATGGATGGTGAAGCGCATGGCTCTACTGTATTACTACAACAATACAGTAGTCAAGTGAAAACCGGACCCGCACTGACCGGGCCTCAGCGCACGGCCTGCGGCACGGCCAAGCTGGCGCCGCCGGTCAGGTCCGACCCAAATGTCTGGCTTTGCGCCAGCACCTGCGCCACGACGCCTTCGGGCGACGCGTTGGCCACCACGTGCAAGAAAGGCAGCAGTGCGTCGGGCGCCACCCGCCTTGTGGCACGGCATGGCTGCTGGGTGTGTGGGTCACGCCGCCAGCTGCTGCCGGCGCAGCCGGGTGCCGACGGCGGCCAGGCCCAGCGCCATCAACGCCCAGTGCGCGGGTTCGGGCACGGCACTGCTGATGACCAGCGTGCCGTCGGCCCAGCGCACGGCCTGCAGTTCGTCAAAGGCCCCCAGCACGGCCAGGTTGCCGGTGAAGCGGCCGCTGGCGGTGTCCCAGCGGCCCTCGATCGGGCTGCCGCGCCCGCCACTGGCCAGCAGCGAGGCATAGGTCATGGTTGCCGAACTGAAGGACTCGACAATGATCCACTCGGCGTGGTTTTGGGGGATCTGATCTGCACGCCACCCGGTCGCGCTGCCAACGGCTGGCGCTGAGTTGGCGCTGATCCGGACGTCTTCCATCGCGTAGGTCATGAACGGCTGCGCCCCCGGCACGGTGCCTTTGACAGACAGCACCAGTTGCGCCCAGGCACCGTCGCCGTCCAGGTCGCCGCTGGCCACGTGCACGCCTACGGCTTGCGACATGGCAAGCCCGTTGAAGCTGCCGTCGGCGGCCACGGCGCGCAGCCATTGCCACTGCTCAACGGTGGCGTGGGCCGATGACTCGCCTTTGACGCCGTCGATTTCGAGAAAGTAGTCGAGTCCTGCGGCGTTGGCGGCGGGTGCAACGGCTATCACGGCGATGCCGAGTGCGAGTTTCAGGGTCAGGTTGTGCATGGCTTCGGGTCTCCTGGGGGTTGTCGACGGCTTGTCGATGCCTCGCAGTGTTCCGGGCCGCAGCGCCGTTGTCGTCAGGAGGCGGTCGGGTTTTGGTCGGGTCGGCGCCCGCTCTGCGGCCGACCGTGCCAGGCAGACCAGCGGCTCAGGGTGCCAGATCGACGGTGTCGAGCCCGAGGCTGACCGCAGCGTCGTCACCCAGCGCATCGCCACGTGCACGCATGCCCGCCAGGGTGCGGGCGCCGAGTCTTTTGGCCAGCGTGCCTCCGAGCGCGTCGATCGAGCGCCGGATGTAGGTGCCCGGCCCGTAGACCGCGCCGGCGCGCTGCGGCGCGTCGAACCAACCCAGCAGCGCTGCTGCACCCCGGTGGCGGCCCTCATGGTGGGCCAGCCAGGCCAGCGACAGCGGCAGCATGCCCAGCATGCCGGCGCCTGACACGACAGGCAAGGCTTCGGCCAGTGCGCTGCGGGTGCCAGGGGCGTCGCCGCTCTGCGCCTGCATCGTCACCCACAGCACCACGCGGGTGGCGTTCTGGCGCAGGCGGCCGGCGGCCCGGATCTCGGCCACGGTGTCGCGGCACAAGGCCAACGCCGCTTCGGGCCGCCCGCTGTCGTCCTCGGCCAGCGCCAGCGCGTGTGCCGCCACCCACGCCTCCCACTGCGCGCCGGCCTGGCGGCACAACGCGAGCTCGGTGCGTGCGTAGGCCAGGTAGGCCCCATGGTCGCCGCCCAGGCGCAGCTCATAGGCCCGAATACCGCGCCAGAAGCGCCGCAGCATCGGGCCCCAGCCGGGCTGCAGCAAGGCTTCGATGCGCGCCAGGTGGGCGGCACGCTCTCCGCGTTGCTGCCCCTGCTGCAGCAGCAGGCAGGCCAGGCAGTGCGCGTAGTACTCGCGCACCGCGTCGCCGATGCATTCGAAGCCCGTTGCGGCGCTGCTGGCGCGGGCCAGCCCCTCAGGGGCCGGCAGCACGGTGCTGTAGCACGACAATGTGGCCCAGGCCAGGTCGATGCCGGCACGCAAGCGTGCATCGGCTTGCTGCGGGGCCACGGCGTCGGCCGCAGCGCACCAGGCGGCGCCCTCGGCGGCCAGCCCGGCGCGGTGCCACAGCGCGCCGCTGTGGCCGACCAGCGCCAGCCAGTCGTCAACCACGGCTGCATCGCCTGCGGCCTGACCCCAACGCAGCGCGGAGCGCAGGTTGTCGATCTCCGGCCCGTGCGCCTCGACCCAGGCCAGGGCCGGCACTTCGAGCGAGAGCGCGTCGGCCTGCGCCCAGTAGGCACGGGCGGCCTGCAGATGGCGCCGCCGCGTGGCGGCCTCCTCGCCTGCGGACAGCCAGAGTTCGTGCGCGTACTCGTGCAGGCTCTCCAACTGGCTGAAGCGACCGCCGTTCGCGCCAGCGGCGGGGCCGGTGAGCATGGACTTCTCGATCAGCGCATCCAGCGCATCCAGCACGCCCCAGGCGTCCAGCGCCTCGTCGGCGCACACCGCCTGCGCCGCGTCGAGCGTGAAGCCCCCGCGGAACACCGCCAGGCGCCTGAAGACACGTTGCTGCGCCGGTGTGAGCAGGGCGTGGCTCCAGTCCAGGGCTGCGCGCAGCGTGCGCTGGTGCGGCGCCGCCGTGCGGGTGCCCTGCGTCAGCAATTGCAATCGGGAGCCAGGCTCGGACGTGCCCGTCAGGCGCTCGGCCAGGCCGTTGACACCCAGCACCGGCACGCGGGCTGCGGCCAGCTCCAGCGCCAGCGGCAGGCCGTCCAGCGCCCGGCACAGCGCTGCCACCGCTTGCAGGTGCGGTGCAGCCAAGGCAAAACCCGGCAGCCGCGCCGCGACGCGCTCCACGAAGAGCTGCACCGAGCCGCAGTCCATCAGGCGCGCCGCGTCGTCGTCCACGCCGGCCGCAGGCACCGCCAGCGGCAACAAGCGGTAAACCTGCTCGCCCGGGATCTGCACCGGCTCGCGGCTGGTGATGAGCAGATGCAGGCCAGGCAACTCGGCGATCAGATGCGCGAGCAGGGGCGCCAGCGGCGCCAGCAGGTGCTCGGCGTTGTCCAGCACCAGAAGCAAGGACAAGGGCGCCAGCGCGCGGGACAGCGCCGACGCGCTGGCTGCGGCGCCGGGGGCCAACTGCAGTTCGCGCGCCAGGGTGGCGCGAAGCGTCGCCTCGTCGGTCGACTCGGCGCTCAGCGGGGCCAATTGCACGAGCCACACGCCGTGCTCGAAACGCGAGCGCTGGGTGCTGGCCAGGCCCATGGCAAGCCGTGTCTTGCCCACGCCTGCAGTACCGGTGAGTGTGACCAGGCGCCTGGTGTCCAGCAACACGGCCAGCGCCGCGCACTCGGCGTCGCGTGCAATCAGCAGCGGCAGGTTGGCGGGCAGATTGCCCTCGGCGGCATGCCCCGTGCCTGGCGCGGGGCGGTCTGCGGCCGCCGGGGCGGCCACCGTCGCAGGCCCGACCTCGCCCAGGAAGCGATAGCCGCGCCGCTGCACGGTCTCGATCCAGCGCGGTGCGCGCGCGTCGTCGCCAAGCGCCGCCCGCAACTCGCTGACCACCGTCTTGATGGCGCCTTCGCTGACGAAGCGACGGTTCCAGACCACGTCGAGCAGGCTGTCCTTGAGCACCAGTTCACCGGGCCTCTGCGCCAGGTAGGCCAGCAGCGCGAAGGACTTCGGGGCCAGTTCGACCACCTCGCCCCTGCGGTGCAGGCGGGCGTTGAGCACGTCGAGCACGAACTCACCGAAGCACAGTGGCACGGGCGCTGGTGCGGGCAGTGCAGGCGGCTTCATGGCGCCGATTCTGCCTGCCGCGCTTTGCCGGCTTTGGCGCGCTCAGAACCTACCAGAACCCGACCTCTTCCTGACGACTTGGCGCGCCGGCCTGAACACACTTGCTGCCATCGAAAGCCCCTCTGCGACCACCCCATGAACCCACACAACGCTTGCCGCAGTGAACACGTCTTTGCACTTCGGCTGCACGCCGACACCGCCGCGCCACAGGCCGTCTGCGGAGAGATAGAGCACGTGATGAGCGGGCGGCGCCACGCCTTTGCCACGGGTGCCCAACTGCTGGCTTGCCTGGCGTTGGAGCAGGCCCACCCGCTGCCCGACCAAGGCCCAGCGCCCACGTCAACGTCAACGTCAACGTCAGCCAGGCCGCCCGCGCTGCGCTGAACCGATTCATCCACCCCTTCCCAGCCCCAACCCGACCATGCCCAGGAGAACTCGAACCATGAAGCACGCCCATCGCCCAAACGCTGCACTTGCTGCGGCACTTGCCACCGCCCTTGCCACCGTCTCGCTGCTCACTGCCAGCGCGGGTGCCCGGGCGCAAACGGCCACGCCGCGCGACGCCGCAGGCCGCACCGCGCAGCCCGCCGCCACGGCCTTGGCCGCTGTGCAGGCCCTGCAGTCGCGCCTGCCCGGCCCTCTGTGGCCGCATGCCAGCGAACTGCTGCGCACGCTGGCCCAGCTATCGCGCCAGCGGCCGCCGCTGGAGTCCGGCTCGGTGCCCGAGCAGACGCGCGGCGACCCGGCTCAGCTTGCGGTGGTGCTGCCCGAGACGCTGGCCTTTCTGGACGAGTTCCTGCCGCGCGCCCCGACCGCCTTGCGCGGTGCGTTGCTCACAGCGCGGGAGGGCTTCACATTGGCCCAGCAACGCCTGAACGACGGCGCACGCGACAACTCGGCGGCTTACCTCGTGGCGGTGCTGCAGGCCATGGCGCAGGGCCAGGCCGGCATGGGTCAGGCGCTGGACATCGCCGCAAACACCGACCCCGGGGCCATGGCGCTGCTGGTGCCGGCGATTCAGAAAGCGCGCGGCGCTGCAGAGCGCGCGAGCCAGCGCCTGATCGACCTGGCCCTGGCCGCTGGTGTTGACGCGGGCCGCCTGGTGCCGGCCAGCGTCGCCATGCGCGAGGGCGACGCCGCCCACGACGCCGGCGCCTTCGCAGTGGCCATCGGCCACTACGCCAAGGCACTCGGCTTTGCGGCCAACACGGTGGCTTTCAGCATCGACCGCATGGAGCTAAACCTGCGCAGTGCCTTCGACGACAACAGCATCGGCTATGCCTACGCGCTGTCGCAAAGCGGGCAGCTTGCGCGCAGTGGTGCCAACGGTGTGGCACGTACCGGCGTCGATGCGCCGGCCACGCTGCAGTCGGCCACCCGCAAGATGCACGTGGCCAGCGTCAGCAAGACGCTCACCGCCATCGTCACCCTGCGCCTGTTGGCCGAGAAGGGGCTCACCCCGGACAGCAAGATCGGCCCCTGGCTGCCGGCCCAGTGGGCGCGCGGCGACAAGGTCAATTCGATCAGCTTCCGCGACCTGATGACGCACCGCAGTGGCTTTGGCCAGAACCAGCCCGTCGGATCGAGCTATGCCAACCTGCAGGCCATGGTGGCGCAGGCGGTGCCGCTCAAGGACAACTTCAAGTACGACAACGCCAACTTCGGGCTGCTGCGGGTGCTGGCGGCCAAGTTGCAGGGTGTGGACGTGTCACAGGTGCCGCTCTTCGAGCCGGGGGCGTTGTCGGCCGCGCTTCACCAGGTTCGTGCGACGCAGATCTTTGCGGCCATCGACGTGCCCTACACGTGCACGCCGGCGGTGCAGAACCCGACGCTGGGCTACACCTTCCCCAACAATGGCCAGGCCGGCTACAGCGACGGGCCGATGGCGCTGTCCTGCGGTGGTTTCGGGGTCTTCATGAGCGCCCAGGAACTGGCCCGCACCATGGCCTACCTGCGCTACACCCAGGACCTGGTGGACACCGCCAGCTTCCAGAAGATGAAGGCCGGCTTCCTGGGTTTCATGAACCCGGCGAAGTACGCCTTCGCGGCGGGCGCCTTCGGCACCTACTTCGGCCACGGCGGCGACTGGGACGGCGCCAACTCGGGCGGCCTGGACACCTGCGTGATGATGTTCCCGATCGCCGTCGAGGCTGCCCTGGTGGTCAATTCCAGCGGCACGCGCAGCGGTGCCGTCTACCCGCAAGGCCCCTACCAGTGCACCACGCTCAAGTGGGCCTTCGAGAACGCCTGGGTGGCCCAATGAGGCAGCCAGGCCGCCCCCATCCCACCGACCAATCCACGCCCGACACACCCAGGAGATTCACCATGCAACACACACCCACCAGGAAGAACCCCATGAGACTCATGTCCGCTGCCGCACTCTGCGCACTTTCGATGACGGCCCACGCCGCCGACGTGGTGACCATCAACTTCGACGACCTGGCCCACGGCGCGCTTGTGGGCTCGAGCTACGCGGCCCAGGGCGTCACCTTTGCCAACGCCAAGGCGCTCGACATCACGCTGACGGGGTCCTCGGCACCGAACGTCATCTTCCACGCCGGCGGCCTCAACCCGCAGCCCGTGGACCCGCTCAGGTTTGTCTTCTCGAGCGATGTCTCCGAAGTCTCGATCGACGCGCTCGACGCGGGTGAGAACGGCGCGCGGCTGGAGGCTTTCGACGGCGGCGGCGCGATGCTGGGGTTCTTCCAGTACATCGGCGTCGGGTCTGGCTACCACAACGTCACCAGCCTCGGCTTCAGCGCGGCCGGCATCCGGCGCGTCGATCTGTTCCAGCCCATCGCGGGCGCCACGAGCGCTGGCGAGGGCCTGGTGTTCGACAACCTGCGTTTCGTCGTCGCGGCCCCGGTGCCCGAGCCCGCCACCGCAGCGCTGTGGCTGGCCGGTCTGGCGGCCATGGGCTGGGTGGGCCGGCGGCGCCGGGCGGGGTGAATCGAGCGGCAACGCCACCGTGCCCTGCAGCAGCGCGCTGTCGGCCCGGCACTTGCTGATTGCCCCGCCGGTGCATCCACCGTCCGGCGGTGCAGTTGTTGGCCTTTTCGGCCCAGTGCCCGACCCAAAGTCTTCGCGCCCTTCAAAGGCACAAGACCCTGGCGTTGTGGCTTGCGCCTTGTTCAGGGCTGCGTTGCTGGCGCCTGCTGCTCAAACGGCAGCTTCATCTGCGACAGGTCCTTGCGTGTTTCCACAAGCACCAACGGGCCGTCGTCCACCAGCACCTGGCGGCGCGGTTCGCGTGGCAGGCGCAAGGGTGCCGGCTCGGCCGCCATGGCGGCCTGCACAGCGCGGATCTTGTCGGCGTCGGACTGCACCCACTCCAGGCCCACAGACGTGGCCAGGCTGGCCAGGCCTTCGGCAGGCAGGGTGTAGGGCGCCACGCGCACCGGCGCGGGCGCGGCGGTGGCCACTGGCAGCAGCGCCGGGGCAGGCGCAGCGCTTGCGATGGGTGCAGGCGCGGGGGCGGCAGTTGGGGCCAAAGCCAGCGCTGCAGCAGGTGCTGCTTCTGACACGGTGGCCGCCGTGGCGTCCGCAGCGGCTGGGGCAGGCACCGCAGCTTGTTCAACGGGTGCCGCAGGTGCGGCCCAAACCGGTGCCACGCCGGCTTCGGCGGGCACCACGCCTGCAGCGCCGGCCACGGCCAGCGGTGCGCTGTCGGCGCCCGCGCCGTCAGCGGCCGGGCCGGTGTTGACGCTGCCATCGCGGCCTTCTCGGTCGCGGTCGCGGCCACGTCCACGGCGGCGGCCACGTTCGCGTTCACCACCTTCGGCAGCCGCTTCCGGTGCGCTGTCGGCGCTGCGATCGCGGGCTACGCTGTCTTCACGCCCTTCGTTGCTGGCAGCCGGGGCAAGGCTGCGTTCAGCGCCTTCGGTTGGTGGCACTTCATTGCCATCGGCGCCCACAGTGTTGGCTGCGGTTTCATCACCACGGCCTTCGCCACGGTCACGGCCACCACGCCGGCGGCGGCGGCGGCCATCGCGGCCTTCGCCGTCGGCCGTCGGCGCAGCAGCACCTTCGGGGCCGGCGGCCTGGCTGTCGGCAAAGGCCTGCACCGGCACGGCGTTGCCTGCTTCTTCAGTGCGTGGGGCACGTTCGGTGCGCGGGCCGCGGTTGCGGCCTTCGCCCTTGTTGTCGCCACGGCCTTCACCACGGCCCTCGGCGCGTGGTGCGCGCTCTTCGCGCTCGGCTGGCGCTGCAGCGGTGGCTGCGTCGGTGCTGGTTTCGGCACGGGGGCGGCGGCCTTCGCCCTTGTCACTGCGCTCACCACGGCCGTCGCGGTCATTGCGTCCGCCGCGTGGGCCGCGGTCACCGCGTTCACCACCTCGGCCACCGCGTTCACCACGGCGGCCGTCACGGCCTTCGCGCTTGTCACCTGTGGCCGGCACTGCGGCCGTCGTCGCCGCAGGGGCTGCTGCTGCCGCAGGTGCGGCAGCAGGCGTCGGGGCATCAGCACCAAAGAGCTTCTTCACCCAGCCAAAGAAACCACCACCAGCGGCTGCAGGCGCGATGGCCGCCGCTGCCGGCCGTGCCACGGGTGTTGCCACCACAGGCGCGGCAGGCGGCGCAACGGGTGCAGGCGGCGGCGCGGGCGGCGCCGGCTGGTCGGGCAACACACCCTTGATGACCGGTGTCTGCTTGGGTTTGGCGCGGTCGTCAGACGTGCGGCGGCGCGTGATGCCGACTTCGTCAGACGGCTCCTCGATCATGGTGTAGCTGGCCTGCAGGCCTTCGA
>CAZUKT010000032.1:0-4372 GCA_964620975.1 uncultured Rubrivivax sp.
AGGCATGGCCGCACGCACCATCCGCACGCTGCGCAGCCAGGTGCTGCCGGGCAGTCCGTCCAGCCCAGGTGCAGCCGCTGCGCCGCTGTCATTCGCGGCGCCGTTTGAGCTGCCCGGCAGCACGAACGGCGGCACCACCGGCGGGCCCGATCACCGCCTGTGCATGCACGGCGCACTGGCTGCCGAGCAACTGGGCTACGCGCTGGACGTGCTGGAAGCCCAAGGCCAGCTGGAACCCGACAGCCCCATCGCACAGCAGTTTGTGCAGGACTACGTCAAGGAAGCCGTGATGCACGAGGTGGGCCACACCCTGGGCCTGCGCCACAACTTCCGCGCATCGCGCGCCTACACCGAAGCCCAACTGGCCGATGCCGAATTCACGCGCGCCCACGGCACCACGGGCTCGGTGATGGAATACAACGCCGTCAACCTGCCCCGCCCCGGACAGACTGGCGGCATGCCGTTTCACACCGTGCTGGGCCCCTACGACTACTGGGCCATTGAATACGCCTACAAACCCATGGCGGCGGGCGCCAAGCCGCAGGACGAATTGGCCGAACTGCAGCGCATCGCGGCGCGCAGCAGCGAGCCACTGCTGGCCTTCGGCACCGACGAAGACGCCGCCTTTGGCATCGACCCCGAGACCCTGCAGTTGGACCTGGGCGCCGACCCCTTGGCCTTTGCCGCCAAGCGCCTGGCCATTGCACGCGACCTGTTCAAGCGCCAGGAATCGCGTGAACTCTCACCCCAGCGCGACTACGCCGTGCTGCGCCGCTCCATCGACTACGCGCTGAGCGATGTGACCCGGGCCGTGGGTGTGCTGGTGCGGCAGATTGGCGGCGTGCGCACGCTGCGTGACTTTCCGGGCAGTGGCCGCGAGCCGCTGCTGCCAGTGGCCGCGCCCGTGCAGCGGCAGGCGCTGGACTTGCTCGCCAGCGCTGTGCTGTCGGCCGACGGGCTGAGCCTGTCGCCCGCGCTGCAGCGCCGCCTGGCGCCCGACTATCTGGACCGCGCCGAAGGTGCTTTCATCGGCACCGACTACTCGTTGCCCCAGCGCCTGCTTGATTTGCAGCGCGCCGTGCTGGCGTACCTAATGAGCGACACCATCGCAGCCCGCATTCTTGACAGCGTGGGCAAGTTCGACCGGCCTGCGGAGGCCTTCCAGATCGCCGAGCTTTACAGCCGGCTGAGCACCGACGTGTGGGGCGACCTGAACACCACGCGCGCCGTGGACTCGGCCCGGCGTGAGCTGCAGCGCGACCACACCAATCGCCTTGCTGCTGCTGTGCTGCGCCCCATGCCAGGTTCGCGCGTGGACACACGCAGCCAGGTGCGCACCCAGACGCGGGCCTTGCTGGCGAGGCTGGACACGGCCTTGCAAAAGCGCGGCGCGGCCGATGCCGACACGCGCGCCCATCTGGCCGACTGTGCCGACACCCTGCGCCAGGCACTGGCCGCGCCACTACAACGCCTGGGCCTGTAATCGCCGTGCCCTCACAAACGAAAGAGACACCCTCCATGCACGCTTGGCTCTGTGAAACCCTGGCCGGCGCCGACGCGCTGCGTTGGCAAGCCCTGCCCATGCCCGAGCCCAAACCGGGTGAGGTGCGCGTGGCCATCCGCGCCGCCAGCCTGAACTTCCCCGACCTGCTCATCGTGGAAGGCAAGTACCAGTTCAAGCCTGCGTTGCCATTTGTGCCGGGGGCAGAATTTTCGGGCACGGTGGACGCGGTCGGCGACGGTGTGCGGCACCTGCGTGTGGGCATGCCGGTGGCGGCACTGGCCGGCACCGGCGGCTTTGGTACGCACGCTTGTGTGGACGCCAGCCGCGTGCTCCCGCTGCCCACAGGTTTTGATCTTGAAGACGGCGCCGCATTTGCCTTTACCTACGGCACATCGCACCACGCGCTCATCGACCGCGCCCAGCTCAAGGCCGGCGAAACCGTCCTGGTGTTGGGCGCTGCCGGTGGCGTGGGCACGGCTGCGCTGCAAATCGCCAAGGCGGCCGGCGCCAAGGTCATTGCCGCCGCGTCCACTGACGACAAGTGCGCGCTGTGCATGCAGCTCGGTGCCGACGCGACAGTCAACTACAGCACCCAGGACCTGCGTGTCACGCTCAAAGCGCTGACCGAAGGCAAGGGCCCCGACGTGGTCTACGACCCGGTGGGCGGCGATTTGGCTGAACCGGCATTCCGTTCCATTGCCTGGCGCGGCCGCTATCTGGTGATTGGGTTTGCCGGCGGCGGCATCCCGGCATTGCCCTGGAACCTGGCCTTGCTCAAGGGCGCTTCGGTGGTGGGCGTGTTCTGGGGCGACTTCGTCAAGCGCGAGCCGCAAGCCAGTGCGGCAGCCCTGATGCAACTGGCACAGTGGTACGCACAAGGCCTCATCAAGCCTGTCATTGACCAGCGTTTGCCCATGACCGAACTGAAGACCGCCTACGCGCGCATGGGCTCGCGACAGGTGCGCGGCAAACTGCTACTGGTCAACGCATGAAAGGGTGCCGCCCCGACTTGGCGGGTTGGCTTTCCGCGCTAGCATCGCGGGCCCAGCTAGGAGCCTGCTGAAATGGCCGTCAAGGTACTGATCCTCGAAGACAACCCGGTCGCCCGCAGCTTCTTGTGCCGCGTGGTCCGCGAAAGCTTCAGCGACGCCATCACCATCACCGAAGCCGGTGACCTGCAAACCGCGCGCCGCCACATATCGCTTACCGGCGGCAGCCAGGGCCTGCATGGCGTGGACCCCTTCAAGCTCGTCTTGGTTGACCTTGAATTGCCCGACGGCAACGGCATGGAACTGCTGGCCGAATTGGCGCAATACCCGGCCACCAAGATCGTCACCACGCTGTATTCCGACGACGACCACCTGTTTCCTGCCCTGCAGTGCGGCGCCGACGGCTACCTGCTCAAGGAAGACCGCTTTGAGGTACTGGTAGAAGAACTGCAGAAGATCGTGCGCGGTCAACCCCCACTGAGCCCGGCCATTGCACGGCGGTTGCTCACGCACTTTCGCCACGGCGGTGGCGATTCGCAGGCCCCCGATTCGGGTTTTGCGCCCTCGACACCGGCTTTCAGCACCAGCCGGCCCGTGCCGATTGAAAAGCCGCTGGATCATGAGCGCCTGACACCGCGCGAGAGCGAAGTCCTCACCTACCTGAGCAAGGGCTTCACGATCAAGGAAATCGCCAGCCTGATGGGCATCAAGTGGTTCACCGTCAATGACCACATCAAGTCCATCTACAAGAAGCTGAACGTCTCCAGCCGTGCCGAGGCCGCCGTGCTGGCCAGCAAGCAGGGGCTGGTTTGAAGCCGGCTGCGGCACGCCGCTAGTGCACGGCGCCGACGGCCATGTCGGCAATGTCGCTTCGCGCTGACAAATCCGCACCCGACAGCCGCAGTGCGGATTCGGCTTTTGATGCTGGGGAACCCGACCTCCGGCCCGACCTTGCAGCAAGCGGGTTGGGGTGGCGGCGCCGTGCGCTGGTGCTGGTGGCACTGCTGGGCTGCATGGGCGTGTTTGCGCTGGCACGCTGGCTTGCCCACACACCGCAGATCGACGCCCGTTGGGCGGCCGACGCACAAGGTCGCCTCGTTCTGCAAGACAGCCCGCTACCCGCTTTGCGGGCGCACCAAGGGCAGGTGGTGTTGGCCCTGGCCGCCAAAGGCGAGCCGGGGCACGCCGTCGATGCGCTGCTGCTGCACCACTCGCCGCGCTGGCAGGTCGACGACCTTGCCCGTACGCGGCAGGTATCGCAGCAGCAGGCCGTGGCGCTTGCTTTGGCCACCGGCCAGGTGGACTTGCACCTGGACGATGGCAGCGTGGTGGGCGTGCCCACGGCGGCGCAGGGCTACGCCAGGATAGGGCTGTGGTTCTGGCCGCTGACGGGTGTGGCGCTGCTGTTGGTGCTGTTTGCCGGCGTGGTGGTGCTGGCACGGCCACAGCTTCGCAACGCGCTGTACATGGTGATGGCGCTGTGCCAAAGCGCCAACCTGCTGTGTATGGCGCTGGAGACCGCGCCCGGCCTGGCGCTGCCGGCCGCTGCCATCGGCCTGAGCCTGGGGCTTCGCTTGGCGCTGGACGTGGCCACGGTGGCCGCCGTGGTGCACAGTTGTACGCTCCATCCCCGCCGCATCTTGCAGGGCAGGCCCATCGCTGCCGCCGCCTGGCTGGCTGGTGCGCTGGGCGTGGCGCTGCTGGTGGCCGTGCAGCCCGCACACACGTGGTGGTGGTCGCAGTTGCTGTGCCTGGGCTTGGGCGCGGCGGCGCTGGGGGTCATCCAACGATCAAACCGGCAAGAGCCCAACCCATACGCGCTGGTTCTGCGGCGGCTGTGCACCATTGCACTTGCCACGCTGCTGCTGGTGACGGCCGC
>CAZUKT010000032.1:4382-17369 GCA_964620975.1 uncultured Rubrivivax sp.
CTGGCCACGCACATGCCGACGCTGGCACCGGGCATGGCCACCGGTGCGGCCCTGGCGTGGTACCTGTTCCTGGCCTCGCTGCTCTTGCTGGCCCCTTTCCTGGCCCGCAACAAACAGGTGCTGCGCGAATTTGCGCTGGTGGCCGGTATCAGCACGGTGGCCACGTCGGTGGATTTGCTTTTCGTTTCGGTGTTCGCCGTGGGGCCCTTCACGTCATTGGCCGTGGCCGTTTTTGTGGGGTTGGCCATCTACGCCGGCGCACGGCAAGCCATCTTGCACCGCATGCTGGGCAGCAGCATGCTGACCACCGAGCGCACCTTTGAGCACCTGTACCGCGCCGCCCGCGACTTGCAAGCCCAGCCCCAGAACTTTGTGCCGCTGCTGGGCCGCCTGCTCCGCGAATTGTTCGAACCGCTGGAAACGCAGACCCTGGCGCACGTGCCGTCAAGCAGCCGCGTGGTGGGTGGTGGCTCGGTGCTGGTGGTACCTGTGCGCGGTGTCGACAACACCGCGCCGGCCATTGCACTGGAACTGCGCTTTGCGCAGAGGGGGCAACGGCTCTTCACGCATGACGATGCCCGACTTGCCGACCGCGTGGTGGAGCAACTGCGCCGCGCCGTGGCCTACGACCAGGCGGTCGAGCGAGGCCGGCACGAAGAGCGGTTGCGCATTGCGCAGGACCTGCACGACGACATCGGTGCAAGGCTGTTGACGCTGATGTACCAGGCCCCCACGCCCGAGATGGAAGACTACATTCGCCACACCCTGCAAGACCTGAAGACGCTCACACGCGGCCTGGCGGCAGCCGAGCACCACTTGTCCTTTGCCGCTGGCGAATGGAAGGCCGACCTCAGCCAACGCCTTGGCGCCGCCCGGGCGCGGCTCGATTGGGCATGCAGCTATGCGCATGACATGCCGCTGTCGGTGGTGCAGTGGTCGGCGCTGACCCGCGTGCTGCGCGAACTGGTGAGCAACGCGCTGTACCACGGACACGCCAGTTGCGTCGCCGTGTCGTTGCGATTTGAGACCTCGGGCCTGACGCTCACCGTGGCTGACGACGGCGAGGGACGCAACCCGCAGAGCTGGGCCCACGGCCTTGGCCTGGGCGGCGTGCGCAAGCGGGTCAAGCTGCTCGGCGGTGAAGCGGCCTGGCGCGAGAACCAACCGCGCGGCATCGTCTGCGAGGCGCACATGCCTGACTTCGCCACGCGCATTTGACACACGCCCGTCAACCAAGTCAAAGCCCACACGTTGAACCACCCAAGGGCCCACTGCAGCCTTGGCGACACGGTCAAACACCGCTTCTGAGTACCCCATGACACTCCCGAGTGCGATCAGCGTGATTTCCGAAGACAATATGGCTTTAGCGTTGACCGGGGCGCCCCTCCCGGCATTCATCCGCCATGACCACTCGCCGCACGCCCCCCAGCCCCGAAACCGCCAGCGGACCCAAGCTCCGGCAGACGCAGGCCGAGTACACCGCAGCACGGCCCCACGCCGAGCCGGGTGTGAAGCCCATGATGTCGAGTTCCAAGATGTACGTTTGCATCCGCTGCCACGCCAACTTCAAAACTGGCGATGGCAAGCCAGATCCCCGTCTGCGAGGCCTGGGCCGGTGCAATTCCTGCCTTGGCGTCACAGTGACCACGCCCTGATTTCCCCCACCCCTGTTCAACCCTAAGAGGATCTTGTTCCATGTCGAATTCCAACCGTCGCGTTTTCTTGATGCAAGTGGCTGCTGCGGGCACCGCATTGGTCGCCACCGGCGCCCAGGCGCAAGCCGCCAAGCTGGACGAAAAGGATCCGCAAGCTGTGGCCTTGGGCTACGTGGCCGACACCGCCAAGGCGGACAGCAAGAAATTCCCCAAGCACACCAAAGACCAGAAGTGCAACAACTGCGCGTTGTTCCAGGGCAAGGCCACTGACGCAGCCGGCGGCTGCCCGCTGTTTGGCGTGAAGCAGGTGACTGCTGCCGGTTGGTGCAGCGCCTGGGCCAAGAAGGCCTGATACAGACCTCACCGGCTCCGGTGCTTTAGACAAACGGCCCCTGGTGGGCCGTTTTCTTTGGGCGCTGCCGAATTCAACCCAGCATCCACTGCGCGCGCTTCAAACGCCAAGCATCGCCGCCACCTCTTCGGCAATTGCCATTGCCGACGTCAACCCGGGGGACTCGATGCCCAGCAGGTTGACCAGACCAGCCACACCATGCCGGGCGGGGCCGTCAATACGAAAATCTGGTGCCGCAGTTTCCGGCCCGTGGATCTTGGGCCGCACGCCGCTGTAGGCCGGCAAAAGGGCCCCCGCAGGCAAGGCGGGCCAATAGCGCCGAATGGCGTCCTCAAATGCAGCGGCACGTCCGGCATCCACGGTGTAGTCGATGTCCTGTGCATCAACTGCTGGCAACCACTGCAGGTCGGGACCGAACTTCACCTGCCCGGCCAAGTCGATGGTGACATGCACACCCAACCAGGCATCCACGGGTGCGGGATACACCAGGTGCGAAAACGGCGGTTTGCCGGGCAGCGTGAAGTAGTTGCCTTTGGCAAAACGCCCTGTCGGTACATGGCGCGCATGCAGGCCATCAAAGGCCGACGCCAACCCGCAGGCTTGCAGACCTGCGGCGTTGACGACACGGTCGGCCTGCAGTTCAAAAGCACCGTCGGCCGACAACACCCGCACCACTGCGGGCTGGCCCGGCGCAAAGTGAGCGCCGAGCACCCGAGACTGCAATGCCAGCATGCCACCCGCGCGCTCCATTTCGCCCTGCAGCGCCAGCATCAGGGCATGGCTGTCGACAATACCTGTGCTGGGTGACCAAAGTGCCGCCGTGCAGGCCAGGGCAGGCTCCAGCGCCATGGCCTGCTGTGCGGTCCACAGTTGTGCGTCGACCTGGTTGGCCTGGGCGCGCTGCTGCAGCTTGTGCAACGTGGCAAGTTGGTCGGCCGCTGTGGCCACCACCAGCTTGCCGCATCGCGAATGTGGCACGCCATGCTCGGCGCAAAACGCGTACAGCAGGTGCTTGCCGCGCACGCACAAGCGCGCCTTGAGCGAACCGGGGGCGTAATACAAGCCGGCGTGCACGACCTCGCTGTTGCGGGAACTCACGCCCTGCCCGATACCCGTGCCGCTTTCCACAACAACAGTCTCAAGGCCGGATTGGGCCAGCGCACGCGCCACCGCCAAACCCACCACGCCGGCACCTATGACAAGGGCATCAACGCGATCCATGATCAGGTGGAGTTTGCTTGCGGAGCGGCACGGTTCAGTGCCGAAAGTGGGCCGAAAAAGCGAAACGGCCCCGAGGGGCCGCTGCAAACCATGTTGGGGTGGCTGATGGGACTCGAACCCACGACGACCAGAATCACAATCTGGGACTCTACCAACTGAGCTACAGCCACCACCGAACTGCGAATTATAGCGCGGCCGAACTGCCGCGCCTTAGCGTGTGGCGGACGCCGCGTTGTCTGCGGGCAAGGCTGCTGCAGGCTTGATGTCGACCTTGTGCCGCCTCTTCAGCGCCACCAGATAGGCCTCCGCCTCTGCAGCGGCCCAGGCCTGCGCGTATTGGCCGCGCAGGGACTCCTCGCCGCCAGGCGCAGGGTCGCGTGGCAGCAGCTTCATCACACGCAGCACCACATAGCCCTGGCCCTGCAAGTCAACGCCCACCACCGCTGGCAACTTGCCTGCGTCCGCGCGCAAAACCGCGTCCATCACGGGCTTGGGCAGGCCTTGCGACTGGGCTCGCGACACCACCACCGTGCTGGCAAGCGCCTCGGCAGGTGCCTTCTGCAGTGCGGCAAGTCGTTCCTGGCCGTCCTTTCGCGCCAGCGCCGCACTTTGCTGATCAAGCAGCCGTTCGCGCACCAGGGCGCTCACGTCTGCCAGCGCTTGGGTGCGTGCCGGTGAATGCGACACCACGCGGGCTGCCACCAGCTGGTTGGGGCCCAATTCGATCGCGTCGGTGTTGCGCTTGTTGGCCACGGCCTCGTTGGCAAACACCGCGTCCAGCAGCTTGACTGACGCCAGTGGCCCGGTGGCGCCGGCCGCTGGGGCACGCAACACGGTGGCCGTCTTCTTTTCAAGCTTGAGCTTGTCGATCACCGGCTGCAGGCTGTCAGACTGCTCGTAAACGGTGTTGGTGAACTGTTCGGCCAACTCGGGCCAACGTTTTTGCGCCAGCGACTTGCGCAATTCGAATTCGATCTCGGTCCGCACGTCGTCAAAGGCCGTCTTCTGCCCGCCTCGCACGGCCGTGAGCGTGAGCACGTGGTAGCCGAAGTCGGTTTCAAGCACGTTGCTGATGTCGCCCACCTTCATGGAAAAGGCGGCGTCTTCAAAGGGTTTGACCATGGCGCCACGGCCAAAGAAATCGAGGTCGCCACCCTGTGCCGCGGTACTGTCCTGCGAACTCTTCTTGGCCACATCGGCAAAACTGGCAGGGTTGGCGCGCACCTCGGCCAGCACGGCTTCGGCGGCTGCCTTGGCCTTGGCGCGGTCGCCCGACGATGCTTCTTTGTCGGCCTTGATCAGGATGTGGCTTGCGCGCCGCTCTTCGGGCGCGGTAAAGCGGGCCGTGTTGTCGGCGTAGAACTTGCGCAACTCTTCGTCGGTGGGCTTGAGGCCCTTGCCCAGCGCGTCAAGGTCCAGCACCACATATTCAATGCTGGCTTGCTCGGGTGACTTGAACAGTGCCGCCTGGGCCTTGTAATAGGCTTCGACCTCGGCGTCGCTGGGGTTGGCCTTGCTTCGGTAGGCGACGGGGTCAAAACGCTGGATCTGCACTTCGCGGCGATGCAGCAGTGGGTCCAGCGACGCGGCGGCAATGGACGCGGGCGCCACCACCGTGCGCGTGACACCGGACAGCACCTGCTGCATGGCAAATTCCTGACGCAATTGCTGCACGAACATCTCCGAGCTCATGCCTTGCATGGCCAGGATCTCGCGGTTGACGCTGCCATCAGGGTTGCGCATTTGCGCAAACTGCGGGTCGCTGACAAAGATCTGCTTCACACGGGCATCGCTGGGCGTCAGGTGCATGGCACTGGCGGCAGCCAGCAGCACACGCTCGCGCACCAGGCCGTCCAGCGTGTCACCGCGCATCTGGGGCGTGTCCAGCAGGCGCACATCCACAGTAGGCTGCTGCCGGCGCACGCGGTCGACGTTGCGCTGGTGCGCGCTGTCCCACTCGGCCCGCGTGATGCTGCGGCCGTCCACCTTGGCCACTGCCGTGTTGCTGCCATCGGTGAACTGGCTGTAGCCCTCGACACCAAAGAAGACGAATGAAGGGATGATCAGCAACAGCATGAAGCCGAGCGCGAGCCGGGTGTGGTTGCGGACAAAGTCGAACATCGGATCAAACCTCGGACGACGCGGCCAGGGCCGCCATCGGTGGGCGCCAAAGAATCAGGCGCCGAAGAGTGGGAATGAGCTGCCAACAAAAAGGCGAACCTGGGTTCGCCTGGATGCTCATTCGGGGCCTGCGGGCCTGCTGCAACAAAGCACTGCAGCCAGGGCCGCAGCGTTTTAATTCTAGCTGAGGTGGTGGTGGGTGCTGACGGGTTCGAACCGCCGACCTACGCCTTGTAAGGGCGCCGCTCTACCGGCTGAGCTAAGCACCCGGTGGCCAGACTCACATCGCGTCGCGAAGACCCTTGCCAGGACGAAACTTGGGCACCTTGGCCTTCTTGATCTTTATCGCCGCGCCGGTGCGCGGGTTGCGGCCCGTGCGTGCAGCGCGGGTGGGCGCCGTGAACGTGCCAAAACCAGTGATCGTGACCGAATTGCCCTTCTTGAGGGTGGTCTTGACCGCGCCGATCAAGGCCTCCAGCGATCGCGAAGCTGCGGCCTTGGAAATATCGGCCTGCTTGGCGATGTGCTCGATCAGTTCACTCTTGTTCACGACGCGGTTCCCCTCTCAGGATGATTCGGTATTGGACATCTGGCTGCGCCACATCGTGCACCGCTGGGCAATGGCCATGGTCTCAAAACCATTACATCCCGTGCGCTGAGCCGGTGTCAAGCGGAGTGCGGATTCTAGGCGCAACCGTCGCCACGGCAGACAGCGCGCAGGCACTTTGCCAGCGTGCTTTCACGCTTGACAAGCCCCACAGGCGGACCTAGCCCGCTGACACGCAAGCGGCCAGTGCGCGCCCTACATCTTGTGTGTCGGCGTGCCCGCCAAGGTCTGGTGTGCGCGGTGCTTGCGGGTCGGCCAGAAGGGCCTCTATGGCGCCAAGCACCGCATCGTGCGCAGCACGGTGGCCCAGGTGGTCCAGCATCATGGCCGCCGACCACACCTGACCGATTGGGTTGGCCACACCACGCCCGGCAATGTCGGGCGCGGAACCGTGCACCGGCTCAAACAGGCTGGGCCATTGCCTCGTGGGGTTTAGATTGGCTGAAGGCGCAATGCCGATGGTGCCGGTGCAGGCCGGGCCCAGGTCAGACAGGATGTCACCAAACAAGTTGCTGGCCACCACCACGTCAAACTGCTGCGGCCGCTGCACAAAATGTGCAGTGAGGATGTCGATATGAAAGCGGTCCACCGCCACGTGCGGATAGGCCAGCGCCATGGCCTCCACCCGCTCGTCCCAATAGGGCATGGTGATGGAAATGCCATTGCTCTTGGTGGCTGAAGTGAGCTTGCGTCGTGGCCGCGTGGCGGCCAGCTCAAAGGCAAATTTGAGCACACGGTCCACACCGTGGCGGGACATGACTGTTTCCTGGATCACGATCTCGCGCTCGGTGCCTTCGTACATGCGGCCACCGATGCTGGAGTACTCGCCCTCGGTGTTCTCGCGCACGATCCACATGTCGATCTCGCCCGGCTTGAGCGCCTGGCCCGCACGGTTGACCAGCGGCGAGCGAATGCCGGGCATCAGGCGCGCCGGGCGCAGATTCACGTACTGGTCAAATTCGCGCCTGAATTTGAGCAGGCTGCCCCACAAGGAGATGTGGTCGGGCACCGTGGCTGGCCAGCCCACGGCGCCAAAGAAGATGGCGTTGTGGCCGCCGATCTGGTCTTTCCAGTCGGCCGGCATCATGCTGCCGTGGCGCGCCATGTAAGCGCAATTTGCAAAGTCGAATTCATCGATCTGCAGCGGGATGCCAAAGCGCCGCGCAGCGGCGTCGAGCACACGCAGGCCTTCGGGCATCACCTCCTGGCCGATGCCGTCGCCGGCGATCACGGCAATGCGGTGGGGTGTCATGCCATCTCCTTGAACAACAGTTGATTCAAACGGTGGCCCACCGTCAGCGCGTGGCGTGGCGCACGACCAGCGCCACACCGGCGGCCGTGAGCGCCAGGCCGGTCAGCACACCCGCTGTCAGGGCTTCACCAAACAGCAGCCATGCCAGAACCGCCGTGCATGGTGGCACCAGGTACATGAGGCTCGTGACCGTGGTGGCTGCGCCGCGCTGGATCAGCAAATACAGCAGCGAACTGCCGCCGAGCGTGAGCACCAGCACCGACCAAGCCATGGCACCCAGCAACTGCGGGTGGGGCTCGATTGCGGCGGGTTCCAGCATCGCCAGCGGCAGGGTCACCGCCAGCGCGGCCAACAACTGCACGCTGTTGGCGGTGCGCACATCGCAGGCCGTGACCCAGCGTTTTTGGTACAGCGTGCCCGCCGTGATGCTGGCCAGGGCAATGACTGCAAAAAAAACATTGGTGAACGATGCCTCGCCAAGCCGCAGCTTGTGGCTCACCACCAGCAGCAGGCCCGCCAGCCCCAGACTCAGGCCCAGCCACTGCATCGGTGTGACACGGTGGCCGCCCACGGCGCTGCGGTTGCGTGCGCTGACCCACAACGCAGTGAGCATGGGCTGCAGGCCCACGATCAGCGCGGCCAGCCCGGCACCCAAACCACCTTTGACGGCCGCCCAAACGCCACCCAGGTAGCCCGCATGCATCAACACGCCGGTGAGGGAAAGATGCAGCCATTGCGTGCCGTTGCGCGGCCACGCGGCGCGTGCGACGCTTATCCACAACGCAAAGGCCAGGATCGACAGCGCATAGCGCACCGACAAAAACGACATGGGCGGTGCGTGGGGCATGCCATAACGCGCCACCACAAAGCCCGTGCTCCAGATCAGCACAAAAACCAGCGGCATAGCGCGCAGCAGCGCCGGCTGGCGCCCGGCCAAAACGGCCGGGATCATTTGGCTTTGGCCCGGATCTCGGGAATGGCCTTGCGCAGGTAATAAACCATTGACCACACGGTAAGCACTGCAGCCACCACCATCAGCCAGGTTCCCCACAGGCGCGTGTCTATGAAACCAAAGACCCAGCCGTCATACAGCAAGAAGGGAATGGCCACCATCTGCGCCACCGTCTTGAGCTTGCCCAGCATGTGCACGGCCACGCTGCGTGTGGCGCCAATCTGCGCCATCCATTCGCGCAGCGCAGAAATGGCGATCTCGCGCCCGATGATGATCAGTGCCACCACCGAGTCGACGCGGTGAAGGTCCAGCAGCACCAAGAGAGCGGCGCAAACCAGTATCTTGTCGGCCACCGGGTCCAGGAATGCGCCGAAGGCTGAAGTCTGGTTGAGCCGGCGCGCCAGATAGCCGTCGAGCCAGTCGGTGGCCGCAAACAGCACGAACATGGCCGTGGCCACCATGTTCTTGGTGGCCATGTCCCACCCCAGGTAGTAGACGCCAATGATGAGCGGAATGGCCGCGATGCGCGCCCAGGTCAGTAGCGTGGGGATGGTCAGGAACATGCGGGGCTCAGGGTGGCGCAGGGCGCCTCAATCCAGTGTGCGCGGCTTGAACTTGCGCTGGTCGTTGAAGAGAAACACCTCGGTGAATTTCCAGGGCTTGGGCAGGCGCGACACGTCGCCATAGGGTTCACCGCGGCGGATGGCTGCCTTGGCAATGTCGATGGTGTCCTGCGCATCGTCCTTGGCCGGCGCCCGTGTGACAGTGATGTCGCGCACCGTGCCGTCGGCGTTGAGTTCAACTTCAAGCACCGGAATGGCATAGAGCATGACCTGCGGCTTGCCCATGTAGCTGGACTTGGGGCTGCCAGCCACCATGCGCCGCGCCGCCATGCGCTTGAAGTCGTTCCAGTTGGCCACCTTGGCGGCGGGTGGCTGCGTCACCCTGGGGCCCAAGTCAGGCAATGGGCCGCTGCTGGGCGCGGGCGCTGCCGACACAGGCGCCGGGGTTGGGGCCGGCGCGGCCACTGGCGCCGGCCGCGTAGCCGCAGGAGCAGGGGCAGGGGCAGCAGCGGGCCTTGGCGTCAGCGGCGTGGCGGCCACAGGCGTGGGTGCAGGCGCGGGCGCCGGCGCCTTGCTGGCACAGCCCGCCCCCAAGGCAGCCAGTACGAGCAAGCCGCTCCACAGCACCAGACGGGGATGGGCCGATGACAAGGATTCAATGCAACGCACGATAGATTTCCTCCGCCAATTCTTTGGATATGCCTTCGACACTTGCCAATTCTTCAACCCCGGCGCTGGCCACGCCGCGCAACCCGCCAAAACGCTGCAACAGACGTGACCGTTTGCGCGGCCCCACGCCTGCGATGTCTTCCAACTTGCTGCCGCCGGTGCGCACACTGGCCCGCTTGGCCCGCATGCCGGTAATGGCAAAACGGTGCGCTTCGTCGCGGATTTGCGCCACCAGCATCAGCGCCGCCGAATCATGCCCGAGATAAACCTTGTCCCGCCCGTCGGCAAACACCAATTCTTCGAGACCCACTTTGCGGCCTTCGCCCTTCTCAACGCCCACGATCAAGCCCACGTCCAAGCCCAGTTCTTCAAACACTTCACGCGCCATGGCCACTTGTCCGCGGCCGCCGTCCACCAGCACCAGGTCGGGCAAACGCGCCAGGCTGCGTTTGCTGCTGCGGGTTTTGGGCGGCACCGCAGCGGGCGAGGCCGTCGCCATGGCTGGCACGCCGGCATCGTGGCCCGCAAGCGCCGCCGCGTCGGGCGCAGGCAGGGGTTCAAGGCCGTCATCGGCCTTGCCCGCAGCCACAGCCTCGGCCAACCTGGCGTAGCGGCGCATCAGCACCTGGCGCATGGCCGCGTAGTCGTCACCCCCGGTGATGCCTTCAATGTTGAAGCGCCGGTACTGGCTGCTTTGCATCTGGTGCGCCTCAAACACCACACACGACGCCTGGGTGGCCTCCCCCGCAGTGTGGCTGATGTCAAAACACTCGATGCGCAGTTGCGCCGGCTCTGCAATGTCCAGATCCAGGGCCTCCACCAGGGCCCGTGTTCGCTGCTGCGCAGAACCCTCTTCGGCCAGCAGGCGTGCCAGCGAGATCTCGGCGCCCTTGGCCGCCATGTCCAGCCAGATGCGGCGCTGCTCACGTGGCTGGTGCTGGGCGCGCACGCGCACCCCGGAGGCGTCTGACAACGCCTCCAGCAAGGCGGTGTCCACGGCATGGCTGGTCAGCAACAAAGGTGGCACGGCCTGGCCCAGGTAATGCTGCGCGATGAAGGCCTCCAGCACCGCCACCTCGGGTGTCGTTGCCTCGGTGCGCGACTCGTCTTCGGCCTCGGCGGTGCTGAGCGCGGTGCCGTCATCCACATGCTGCGGAAAGTAGGCACGGTCGCCAAGATGGCGACTGCCACGCACCATGGCCAGGTTGACGCAGGCGCGGCCACCAGCCACCTTCACGGCCAGCACATCCACGTCGCGGTCAGCGGCCGAGAAGCTGCTTTCGTCCATGGACTGCTGGTGCAGCACACGCGACAGCGAACCAATGCGGTCCCGCAAACCGGCCGCCTTCTCAAACTCCAGCGCCTCGGCAAAGGCCATCATCTGCGCCTGCAAGTCGCTCACCACCTCTTGCTGCTCACCTTGCAAGAAGCGCTCGGCATCGCGCACGTCGCGTGCGTAGTCGGCTGGTGAGGTGAGCCCCACGCAGGGGCCAGAGCACCGTTGTATCTGGTACAGCAGGCACGGCCGCGAGCGGTTGTTGAAAACCGTGTCTTCGCAGGTACGCAGCCTGAAAACCTTTTGCATCAGCTGAATGGTTTCCTTCACCGCCCAGGCGTTGGGATAGGGCCCGAAGTAGCGGTGCTTGCGGTCCACCGCGCCCCGAAAATAGGCCATGCGCGGGAAGCCGTGGGAGACCAACTTCAGGTAGGGGTAGCTCTTGTCGTCGCGAAACAGGATGTTGAATTTGGGCGCGAGCGTCTTGATGAGGTTGTTTTCCAGCAGCAAGGCCTCGGCCTCGGTGCGTACCACGGTGGTTTCCAGCCGGGCGATGCGGCTCACCATCTGGCCGATGCGTGTGCCGCCGTGGTCCTTTTGCAGGTAGCTGCTGACGCGCTTCTTCAGGTGCCGTGCCTTGCCCACGTAAAGCAGGCCACCTTGGGCGTCAAACCAGCGGTACACGCCGGGCAGGCCGGGCAGCGACGCCACCTCGGCCAGCAGGCGCGCACGCGGGTCAGGCGGTGGGGCGGGCAGCGCTTCGGGCGGCCCGACTTGCGTCGTGCTGGCGCCAGGCCCGCCACGGGGCACCTTCGTGGCGGCGTTTTCTGCTGCTTTGGTTGCCGGGACTTGGTCGCTCATCGGCCGCGATTTTCACCGGCTTCGATAATCTGGCCATGACGGACTTGCCTGCCTTGCGCTGGGACATCTTCTGCCGCGTGGTGGACAACTTCGGTGACGCCGGGGTTTGCTGGCGCCTGGCAGCCGATCTGGCCGCGCGGGGCGACACAGTGCGACTGGTCATCGACGACGCGGCACCGCTGGCGTTCATGGCGCCGCACGGCGCGCCTGGTGTGCAGGTGCTGGCCTGGCCAGGGCCCATGAACCCCGCCGATGTGGTGGTGGAGGCGTTTGGTTGCGACCCGCCCGAAGCCTACGTGGCCGAGATGGCGTTGACGGCTGCACGCACCCACGCCCCCGTCTGGATCAACCTTGAATACCTCAGCGCCGAGCCCTACGTGGCGCGCTGCCACGGCCTGCCGTCGCCGCAGCCAAACGGCCTGACCAAATGGTTCTACTACCCCGGGTTCACGCCAGCCACGGGCGGACTGCTGCGCGAGCACCACCTGGGCACATCGCCCGCGCGCCTGCACTGCGGCGCTTGGCCCGCGTGCCAGGGTATCCAAGCCGAACCAGGCGAACGTGTCGTGAGCCTTTTCTGCTACGACAACCCCCAGCTGCCTGCGCTGCTGCAAGCACTGGCCGACACGCCAACTTTGCTGTTGCTGACACCCGGCCCGGCGCAGCGGCAGGTGGCCGAAGCGCCGCCGGCGGTGCGGCTGGTGCGCCTGCCGTGGCTCACGCAGACCGAATTCGACGCCCTGCTGCAGGCCTGCGATATCAATTTTGTGCGTGGTGAGGATTCGCTGGTGCGTGCACTGTGGGCGGGCAAGCCTTTTGTCTGGCAGGCCTACCCCCAAGACGATGGCGCGCACCATGCCAAGCTCAGCGCCATGCTCGGCGAGGCCGCGTTGCCCGATGCAGCGGCAGTGCTTTGGCGCGCCTGGAACGGGGTTCCGGGCGCGCCAAAGCCAGCGCTGCCGCAAGGGCTGGCGCTGCAGGACTGGCAGCGCGCCGCGCTGGATTGGCGCGCACGGCTGTGGCGGCCAGACGATCTATCGACACAACTGCGCCGCTTTGCCAACGGGAAATCCCTGCCCTGCGGCTAGAATCATGGGCTTTGCGCCACACGCCCTGATCCCTGGGGTAAACGGCGCGCCGGGGCGCCCACTGCCGCAGCCAAAGGTGCTGGCCGCAGATGCAAGGCCCCCACAAACCCACGGAACCCCCGGGAACCCAGCCATGAAAATCGCCCAAGAAATCCGCGCCGGCAACGTCATCATGCACGCCAGCAACCCGATGGTGGTGCTCAAGACCGAATACAGCCGTGGTGGCCGCAACGCCGCCACCGTGCGCCTGAAGATGAAGAACTTGCTCAACGGTGGCGGCGCCGAGGTGGTGTTCAAGGCCGACGACAAGATGGACCAGATCATTCTGGACAAGAAGGACTGCACCTACTCGTACTTTGCCGACCCCATG
>CAZUKT010000033.1:0-8241 GCA_964620975.1 uncultured Rubrivivax sp.
GGTCAGCAATGTGATCTGCAGGGCGAGTGTGGGCGACAGGGGCCAGCACAGCGTGGTGCCGCCACCTGCGGCCAGCGCTTCCATGAGCGGCAACGCGCCTGCCATGGCGTTGCCGGCCAAGGCCTTTGCCGCGTCGCTGTGCGTGGCGGGCGCCAGGCCGCCACCCGTCACCAGCGACCAGGTCAAGGCCCAACGTGACGCCGGCCCGGCTTGTGGTGCCAGCACCAGCGCCACGGCCAGCAAACCCCGGCTGGTGTTCACCGACGCCAGCGGCCCCACGGCTTGTGTGTCATAGGCGGCCAACAACACGGGCTGCTGCTCGGCGCTGCATTGGCAGGCCGCTTCCAGCAAGCCGGCGGCCCAGGTGCTGTCAAAGGCCGACAGCGCCGTGCTGGCCGCCATGCTGCCACTGCCTATGGCCCAGTAGCCCGAGGCGGCGTTGTGCACCGAGTGATGAAAGCGTGTGGGCGACAGCAGCAGCGGGTTCTGGGCCAGCGTGCGGCACAGCGCGTCGGTGATGGGCAGGTCGCCGTGGGTGGACGCAAACACGCTGGCCACGTCGGCTGCCGCGTGCCCTGACGCGGCCAGCGCGTGGCTGGCCACTTCCAGCGCCAGCAACACGGTGTCGGGCGCGCGGCGGCGTTCGTTGGCGGCCAGCAGGGCCGGTGCGGGGCGGGGCGCCGTGCTTTCAGCGGCCACGTCGCCAGCCGGTGGCGGCGCATCGCCCGCCAACGCAGCCCGCGCCAGGCGCCAGCCCGGCAGCGTGGGCGACCACAGCGCCACGCCGTCAACATACACCGTGTGGGCCGCCGTCATGCCGTGCCCTTGCCAAACACCAGCACGCAGTTGTTGCCGCCAAAACCAAAGGAATGGCTGGACGCGATTTGCGTGTCGGCCTGCGCGGGCGCCAGCTTCAAGCGGCGCGCCAGGCCCGGGCCCAGCGCCGGGTCCACGGTTTGTGTGCCCGCCGTGCCGGCACGCAGCCCGCCCTGCAGCGCCAGCAGGCACACCAGCGCTTCCACGATGCCCGCCGCGCCCATGGTGTGGCCGGTGCTGCCCTTGGTGGCGCTGGCATGCACCTGCACGGCGTAGCGGCGCGCCACCAGCGCGGCTTCGGCGTCGTCGTTGCGGGCGCTGGCCGTGCCGTGCAGGTTGACGTAGTCCACGGCGTCGGCCGTGATGCCGGCGCGCGCCAGGGCATCGTCCAGCGCCCGTTCAGCGCCCAGGCCTTGCGGGTGCGGCGTGGACATGTGGTGTGCGTCATTGGATTCGCCGTGGCCGATGAGCTGCCATGCACCCGGCCCACGCGTCAGCAGCACAAAGCCGGCGGCTTCGCCCACGCTGATGCCAGACCGCCCGGCACCAAAGGGCTGGCAGGGCTCGGGCGATACCAGGCCGAGCGCCTGAAAGCCGAAGAGGATGCTGTCGCACAGCACGTCCACACCACCTACCACCACGGCGTCCACCAGGCCCAGCCGCAACCAGCGTTCGGCCGTGGCAAAGGCCTTGGCGCTGGACGAACACGCGGTGGACACGGTGGCACACGGCCCCTGCACCCCCAGCACTTGCTGCACAAATGCGGTGACGGCGTGCAGCGTGTTCAACCGCTCGCTGCGCAGCGGGGCGGGGAAGCCGCCGTCGGCCGCCAGCGTGCGGTAAGCCAGTTCTGACGCGCCAATGGTGGACGCCGATGTGCCCAGCACCAGGCCCACCCGCGCCGCGCCGTGGCGGGCGCAGGCGGCCTGCGCGGTGGTGACGAAGTCATCGGCCAGCAGCCCCAGCCAGGCCGCCCGTGTGGCACGGCAGTCCCAAGGCCGCAATGCGGCCGGCAGCGCGGTTGCTTCAAGGCCCGGCATGCGGCCCACCCAGGTGTTCAGCGGTGTGTTGGTGAAGGTGTTGGGCGCCAGCGCGGACGCCCCGCGTCGCAAGGCCAGCGCCAGCGTTCCGAGCCCCACGCCGGTGGCGCAGGCCAGGCCCTGCGCCACCACGGCCACGGGTGCCATGGCGCGTGGCACGTTGCGTAGCGGGACGGCGGGCATGGCAGGCGGCCGGGCCGTCACGCGGCGCAGTGCTGGGGCAGCAGCCCGCGCGCCAGCCACTGGGCCCACAGGCTGCGCCAGGGCGCCCAGTCGTGCCCACCGGCGGCCGTGGTCACTTGCGCCGGTGGCAGCAGGCCGGCCAGCAGCGCGTGGCCTTCGGCAAAGCGGTCTTCGGCGCCGTAGCCCAGGTACAGCGGCGGGGCGTTGGCAGGCCGCTGGCTCAGCCACATCCACAGGTCATGGTCAAAGACGCTGGCATCGCGTGGCTGGGCGGTCTGGCGCCACGTGGCGGGGCCACCGGCAGCGGCAATGGCCTGCACCAGCGGCCGCCGGCCCAGGTAGGGCGCCAGCAGCACCAGGCCTTCAATGGCGCCGGGGTGGCGGGCGGCATAGCCCATGGCCACAAACCCACCGAGCGAGATGCCTGCCAGCCAGATGCGGCGGTAGCCCTGCGCCTGCGCGGGGCCGATCACGTCGTCATGCAGCCGGGTCATCATGCTGCCGTCGTAAACGTAGCCCATGTGGGCGTCGGGCAGGGCCACATCCACCGCCAGCTTGCGCTGCCGCACGGCGGCCACAAAGCCTTCACGTTCCAGTTCGGCCGGCGCCATGTTGGCGCCTGGCAGCAGCACCAGCAGCACGGGCGCCAAGGTGGCGGGGCAGGCACGGTCGTGGAAAAGCACGTCCATCTTGATCGGGCTCGGGCGAAACAGCAGCGCGCAGCCCGGCAGGGCGGTGGCCGCCAGGGCTGCGGATGAACCCGCGGCCTGGCGGCGCGTCAGCATCAGCGCGTGCCTTGCTCGGCGGAGCTGTGGATGATCCAGATCAGGTGCGTGTTGGCGTCCCAGCCAAAGCCGGCCCCGCTGGCAAACAGCAGCCGGCCCTGGCCCTTGTAGACCACTTCATAGCGGTACTTGTCAGAACCAAAGTAGAACGGGATGAAGGCCTTGCCTGTGGGGTGTGCGCCCTGGTCAGACGGCTGGCCCAGCATGCTCTGCACCTGGGCTGCGCTCATGCCGATCTTGAGCTGCGCAAACTTGCTGCCGGGCGCTGGGCGGCCGGTGATCTCGCCTTCCCAGTCGTCCAGGCCCTTGACCTTCTGGCCGTAGCCGGATTCGACCTTCTTGCTGTCGATCACCTCACCGCGTTCGTTCATGCCCGGGCCCACCTTGCTGGCCGGCGCTGCGGCGGCGGGCTTGCTGCCCGGCGCGGGTGCGGCCTGGGCGTCGGCCTTGGTGCCCCCCGTGCTGATGCAGCCGGTGCTCAGGGCCGCCGCCAGCAGTGTGGCGGGCAGCCATAGGTTGGAGGCTTGGATTTTCATGTGGAGGTCTCCCAGGTTGGGTGGCAAAGGGGCGCCGGCAGCAGGCGCAGGCGTCTGCGGAGCAGCAGCCGGCATGGTAACTGTGGGCCGCAGTCAATGGCCCGCGTGTGGCGCGCCCCGGCACGCCCCCACGCGGGCTGCCGGGCTGCACTTGGCGGGCGAACCCCCACGCAGCGCAGGGCGTGGGGCGCTGCTAACCTTGGTGGCCATGCCAAACCAAAAAGCGGCCAGCCCCCTGCACAGGCCCTCCATCGGCCGCCGTCGTTTTGTCGCGGCCGCTGCCGGCACGGCCGCACTGCCCTGGCTGGCGGGCTGCAGCACGCCCTTGCCGCTGAACATATCGGCACCGGCCTCGGCCGACGGGGCGGCACGCCTGCTGGCTTCGGCGCAGGCGCATGGGCTGGCGGCCTACCGCAATCTCACCGACATCAATGTCAGCTACGGTGGCCAGTGGCGGCCGCTGATCAACCGGGTGCAGCCCGAGGTGGTGGACGCCGGCTACCGGGGTGCCGCGCAAGACCGCCTGCTGCCGGCGCTGGGCGTGGTGGCGCAGTCGCACACCGGCGAGCTGGGCCGCAAGCACGTGTTCTGGCAGCGACCAGGCCCGGGTTTGGCGGCGGTGCCGGGCGAGGTGGGCGTGTGGTTCAACGGCGTCGCCAGCACCAGCGAGCCGCTAAGAACGGCCGCAGCCGTGGTGGCCGAGTGTTACGGCCTCTTCCTGCTGGGACCGCTTTGGTTGGCCGGCCGTGGCTTGCCGGCCTGGCTGGACGGCACCGAGCGTGTGGATGGCCGCCTTTGCGACGTGCTGCACCTGTGGCTGCGCCCCGGCCTCGGCCCCGTGCCGGCTGACCGCGTGACGCTGTGCATTGACCGCGCCGACGACACCACGCGCCGCATGCGCTTTACGCTGGAAGGCTTTGCCGGCACGCGCGGCGCGGTGGCACAGACCGACACCTTTGAGCACCAACGACGCTTTGGCGTGTTGTGGCCCATGCGCTTGTTCGAATCCGTGGTGCACCCGCTTTATCTGCCGGCACACGACTGGTTTGTGAGCGGGCTGGACGTGAACCGGGGCCACGGTATGCAGGCCCTGCGCGGCCCGGCATTCACGGGCGCGGCGGCAGCGCCGGCAGCAACACTGTAGGCACGGCCGGCGTGCGGGCTGCCCACGGCGGCCGTGCCCGCAGGCTCAGCAAAGCCCGCCGTTGATGGAGATGACCTGGCCCGTGATGTAGGCCGCGTCGGGGCTGGCCAAGAAGCCGGCCAGCGCGGCCACTTCTTCGGGTGTGCCGGCGCGCTGCACCGGCACCAGGCGCTTGATGGTCTCGGCATCAAAGGCGCCGGCCGCCATGGGCGACGCGATGATGCCCGGCGCGATGGCGTTGACTGTGACGCCCCGGCTGGCCAGTTCCAGGCTCAGCGCCTTGGTGGCACTGTTGAGCGCGCCCTTGGCCGCCGCGTAGTTGACCTGGCCCTTGTTGCCTGCCAGTGCCGCCACCGACGACACATTGATGATGCGGCCCCAGCGGGTGCGCAGCATGGGCAGCGTCAGCGGCTGCGTGACGCGGAAAAAACCATGCAGTGACACGTCGATCACCTGGTGCCACTGCGCCGCCTTCATGCCGGGAAACACGGCGTCGTCGTGGATGCCTGCGTTGTTGACGACGATCTGCACGGGGCCGCCCGCCAGCAGCTGCGCCATGGCGCTGGCGGTGGCGGTGTCACTGGTGATGTCAAACAAGCTGCACGACGCGCTGCCGCCGGCGGCAGTGATGGCGTCTGCCAGCGCCTGCACCGCCTCGGGCCGTGAATGGCCGTGCAGCAGCACGTGGGCGCCCATGGCCGCCAGGCGGTGGGCGATGGCCGAGCCCAGGGCGCCGCTGGCGCCGGTGATGAGGGCACGTTTGCCGGCAAGCGGATGGGTCATGTTGGATTTGCTCTCACAGGCTCAGGGCAAGGCGTTGAGGATCACGGTGGCGCGGCCGTCCACCAGCAGCGCACCCGCAGCGCTGTGCAGGGTGAAACCGTAAAGTGCCTGCCGCGTGTCGCCCGACAGCTTGTGCGCGGCCACCGTCAGCGGCCCGGCCACGTTGTCCAGGCGCGGCACATGCAGCGTCACGCCCCGCACGCTGGCCAAAAAACCCGGTGTTGGCGCGCTGCCCGGTGCGGCACACAAGCTGCCGTGCAAGGCCATGGCCTGGGCCGCGTATTCAATGGCGTTGGGTGCCAGCAAGCCACCCGCCGTGCGCAGCGGGTTGTCGGCGTCGGTGTGGCTGGTGGCGGTGCAGGTGATGGCGTCCGGGCACCAGGCCCGCAGCGTGTCCAGCAGGCACATGCTGCCGCTGTGCGGCACACGCGCCGCAATGCCGGCGTGGTCGAGAGTCTGCGGGTTCATGGCGCGGGCGCGCGGGTTTGCATCTGCAACGGCAACTGCACCTGCACCTGCACCTGCACCTGCAAGGCCATGCCGGGCAGACCCTCCAGCACCAGCGACGCTTCGCCTGTGCGTGCCAGCGCCTGCAGCAGCGGCAGCGCGCGCGCCGCCGGGATGCCTTGGCGCACGGCCTCCAGGCCTGCGTGTGTGCAAGGCGTGGCGTCGGCGTCGGCCGTGACCTGCAGCGACATGGCTGGCACGCCGGCACCGGGTGCCAGCACCAGGGCCACCGCAAACACATCGGCCACGGGCCGCACGGCGTGCAGGGGTTCGGGGTAGGGCACATCACAGGCCACCAGCAGCACCGGCGCCTGCGTGGCCTGGCATTGCACGGCGGCTTCCAGCAGGCCGGCGCAAAAGCTCGCGTCAAAGGCCGCCAGGCTGGTGCTGGGCGCGCGTGAGGCGGTGGCAATGTGCCAATAACCCGCCGGGGCGTTGTGCACCGAATTGGTAAAACGTGTGGGCGACACCATACGCTCGGGCGCGGCCAGCGCCTCGCACAGCAAGTGGCAATTGGCGGGGTCGCCCGTGCTGCTGGTAAAGACGGTGGCCAGCGTGGCAGGGTCCAGCCCGGCCATGGCCAAGGCCTGGTCGGCCACCACGATGGACGCCTTGACCACCGTGCCCGCGCGCCGCCGCTCGGTGGCCGGCAGGCGCTGCGGCGGCGGCACCACGGTGGCGGCGTGTTGCCAGGCGGCCGGGTTGGCGGGGCCGCCGGCGTCGGCCAGCAAGGCCCGGCCGGTGGCCCAGTCGGCCAGACCCGGACCGAGCAGGCCGATGCCGGTGATGTGCACCTTGAGTGCGGGGCCGCTCATCGTGCCACCCCGAAGACCAGGCTCGCATTGCTGCCACCAAAGCCGAAGGAATTGCTGGCCACCACGCGCAGCGGCTGCTGGCGTGGCTCGTGCAGGTACAGCACCTGCAACGTCGGGTCGGGGGTGGTCACGTTCAGCCCCGCCGGCATGAAGCCGTGCTGCAGCGCCAGCACGCACACGGCCGCTTCCAGCGCGCCCGCTGCGCCCAGCGTGTGGCCGGTGTAGCCCTTGGTGCTGCTGCAAGGCAGCGTGTTGCCAAACACGGCGTGCACGGCCATGGCCTCGGCGGCGTCGTTGCCGGGTGTGCCGGTGCCGTGCAGGTTGAGGTAGTCCACGTCCTGCGGCTGCAGGCCGGCTTGTGCCAACGCGCCGCGCATGGCCGCTGCGGCGCCGGCGCCTTCGGGGTGCGGGCTGCTCATGTGGTGGCCGTCACTCGACTCGCCGGCACCCAGCAGCCAGGCCTGCACCTGCTGCGGCTCACGCTGCACCAGCGCAAAGGCGGCGGCTTCGCCGATGGACAGGCCGTTGCGGTGGGCGTCAAAGGGGCGGCAGATGTCGCTGGACACCAGCTCCAGGCTCTTGAAGCCGTACAGCGTGGTCATGCACAGGCTGTCCACGCCGCCCACCACGGCGGCGTCCACGATGCCGGCGCCGATCATGCGGGCGGCGGCGGCAAAGACCTTGGCGCTGGACGAACAGGCGGTGGACACCACAAACGCCGGCCCCTGCAGGCCCAGCGCCGCACGCACGTAGCGCGACACCGAATACGTGTTGTGCGTTTCGCCGTAGTGCAGGCTCGGTGGCAATGCACCGGTGGCCGGGTCGCGGTGGCGGTAGGCAATTTCAGTTTGCAGGATGCCCGAGGTGCTGGTGCCCAGAAACACACCCACACGTGCCGGCCCCCAGCGCCTTGCGGCGGCACGCACGCGCTCGGCAAAGCCGTCGGCACGCAGGGCCAGCTCGGCCAGGCGGTTGTTGCGGCAGTCGAAAGTGGCAAGCTCGGGCGCCAGCACCACGTCGTCCACACCCGGCGCCACACCCAGCCAGGTGCCGATGGCGGCGGTTTCAAAGTCCACCTGCGCCAGGCCACTGCGGCCGGCTTGCAGCGCGGCCCGTGTGGGCGCCAGGCCCACGCCCAGCGCACTGGCCACCGTGTAGTCGGTGACTGCAAGTGGGGCCAGCGGCTTCATGCGCGGGCCTGCAGTGGCATTTGCAGATCGGCCACCAGCAGCACATTGGCAAACGGCGTGCCCTGGCTCTGCGGCACGCTGCGCACGGTGTATCCCTGGCCTTGCAGCAGGGCCACCCATTCGGCCAGCGGCCGGCCCCAGGTGGGCGCCACGCGGTGGCCACGCGCCACGGTGACGACGTGGTCCACCCACTGGCTGATGGCAAAACCGCGTGTGTTGTGGGCGTCGCCCACACGCAGCAGCAGGCGGCCCGGCCGGCCGGTGCTTGACGCGCCTTGCAGCAGCGCGTCTCGCACGCGGCCCAGCACGCCCTCTTGCGCGCGGTGGTCCACGTAATGCAGCACGTCCAGGATCACCACCACGTCGCAGGCCGGCAGCGGTGTGTTGCACATGTCGCCACACACGAAGTGCGGCTGCAGCGGCAGGTGGCGCAAGGCGGTGT